>CAWUNP010000001.1:0-29613 GCA_963923805.1 uncultured Novosphingobium sp.
GCCTGCGCATCCTGCTGGAACGGCACCACCTCCACACCGGCAGCCAGCGCGCCCGCGCTCTGCTGGATGACTGGGCCGGTTCGCTGGGCAAGTTCATCAAGGTCATGCCCAAGGATTACGCGCGGGCACTGAAGCAACTTGAGGCTGAGCGGCTTGAAGCCGCTTCGGTCGCGGCGGAATAAGGACGGGTACGATGGGCAAGGAAACAGGCTTCCTCGAGCTGGACCGCCAGGATCGCACCTATGCCGATCCGAAGGAGCGGCTGAACCACTACAAGGAATTCGTGATCCCGCACGCCGAACCCGCGCTGAAGGCGCAGGCTTCGCGCTGCATGAATTGCGGCATTCCCTACTGTCACAACGGCTGCCCGGTGAACAACATCATCCCGGACTGGAACCATCTGGTCTATGAGGGTGACTGGCAGAATGCACTGGAAGTGCTGCATTCCACCAACAACTTCCCGGAATTCACCGGCCGCATCTGCCCCGCCCCGTGCGAGGCGAGCTGCACGCTGAACATCATCGACCAGGCTGTGACGATCAAGAGCATCGAATGCGCGATCGTCGACAAGGGCTGGGAAAACGGCTGGATTCATCCGCAGGTGCCCGCCAAGCGCACCGGCAAGACGGTCGCCGTGGTCGGTTCCGGCCCGGCCGGCCTGGCCGCCGCCCAGCAGCTGGCCCGGGCCGGCCATTCGGTCACCGTGTTCGAAAAGAACGACCGCGCCGGCGGCCTGCTCCGCTATGGCATCCCTGACTTCAAGATGGAAAAGCACCTGATCAACCGGCGCCTGGTCCAGATGGAAGCCGAGGGCGTTTCGTTCCGCACCTCGACCGAAGTGGGCGTCCACGTTTCGATCGAAAGCCTGAAGGAAAACTTCGATGCGATCGTCCTGTCGGGCGGCGCCGAAGATCCGCGCCGGCTGGAAATCCCGGGCGCCGAACTGCCCGGCGTGCGGCTGGCGATGGAATTCCTGACCCAGCAGAACAAGCGCGTAGCGGGTGACGATGAACTGCGCGCCGCGCCGCGCGGCACGCTTACCGCCACCGGCAAGAACGTGATCGTGATCGGCGGCGGCGATACCGGCTCTGACTGCGTGGGCACCTCGAACCGCCAGGGGGCCGCTTCGGTCACCCAGCTTGAGATCATGCCCAAGCCGCCGGAAAAGGAAAACAAGCAGCTGACCTGGCCTGACTGGCCGCTCAAGCTGCGCACCTCGACCAGCCACGACGAAGGCTGTGAACGTGACTGGTCGGTTCTGGCCAAGCGCGTGATCGGTGAAAACGATGTGACCGGTCTGGAATGCGTCCGCGTCGAATGGGTCGATGGCCGGATGCAGGAAGTGCCGGGCAGCGAATTCGTGCTCAAGGCCGATCTGATCCTGCTGGCCATGGGCTTTGTCGGCCCGCGCAAGCAGGGCCTGCTCGATCAGGCCGGGGTCGAACTCGATGGCCGCGGCAATGTTGCCGCGAACGTGATCGACTATCGCACCAGCGACCCGCAGATCTTCGCCTGCGGCGACATGCGCCGGGGCCAGAGCCTGGTCGTCTGGGCGATCCGCGAAGGCCGTCAGGCTGCCCGCGCGGTCGACGAGGCGCTGATGGGGGTGAGCGAGCTGCCGCGCTAAGCGGCAGCCCCTTCCCAAGCTGGCCTGCACGCCCTAACCGGCGGGCATGAAGATCGCATTCCTTGCCTGCCCCGCAACGCTGCCCGGTTCGCCCAGCCGGCGGCCCGATGCCTTTGAACATGACCTCTATGTCGATGCGCTGCGCGCCGGGCTCGGCGATCGCGGCACGGTGACCAACATCGACTGGCGCGAACCCCTCGAAACGCTTGCCCAGTTTGACGCGGCGATCCTCGGCACGCCGTGGGACTATACCGAGGCGAAGGACGAATTCCTGGCGCGGCTCGGCGAACTGGAAGCCGCCGGGGTAACGGTCTGCAATCCGCTGGCGGTGGTGCGCTGGAATTCGGACAAGCTCTACCTCAAGGAACTGGACGAGCGCGGGGCCGTGACCATCCCCACGCTCTGGCCCGACCGCGCCGGGCCGGCAGATGTGCTGGCCGCGTTCGATCACTTCCAGACCGACCGGGTGGTGGTGAAGCGCCGGGTCGGCGCCGGCGCGATCGGGCAAGACAGCTTTACCCGCGACAACCCGCCGCCCACCGACTGGTCGCTAGACCAGGCGGCGATGATCCAGCCCTTCCTCCCCGCGATCCAGACCGAGGGCGAGCAGAGCTTCATCTTTATCGACGGCGCGCTGAGCCACGCCCTGCTCAAGCAGGCAACGGCTGGCGATTACCGGATCCAGACGCTGTATGGCGGCTTCGAAACACCGCTGGACCCTGCCCCGGCTGACCGCGCCGCGGCCGAGGCGGTGTTCGCCCTGCTGCCGTTCGAGCAGCCGCCGCTCTATGCGCGGATCGACATGGTCCGGCTGGGGGATGGCCGCCTGGCCGTGATCGAGGCAGAACTGATCGAACCCTACCTCTATCCCGAACAGGGCCCCAACCTTGGGCCGATGCTGGCAGACGGGATCCTGCGCCGGGCGGGGTAGGGCGATTTTCCTACATCGCCTGTGCCTGCTAGGTTTGGCAGGTTCTTTCTCATCGTCGGCAGGTGGCGGAAATTTTTTATTTTCCGCTGCGCAAACTGGGCCAAAATCGCTGAAAAGCGTCTGAGTTCTGCGGGTTTCAGCCTGTTGGAAGAAGCGGACTCAGTGTCAGCTGTGTCAACCTGATCGTAACGCTCAGACGCTGCTAAACTGTCCAGTCCACCCCGCCGCGCCCCTTGGCCTCCAGGAAGGCATTGGCCTGACTGAAATGCCGGCAGCCCAGAAAACCACGATGGGCCGAAAGCGGGCTGGGATGCGGTGCGGTCAGCACCAGATGGTGGCCGCCCATCAGCCCCGGCACCGACTGCGCCTTCTGCTGGGCGTGGCTGCCCCACAGCAGGAAGACGCAGGGCTCAGCCTTGGCGGCAACGGCGGCGATCACGGCATCGGTGATCTCTTCCCAGCCCCGCTCCTGGTGCGAGCCGGGCTGGCCATCTTCCACGGTCAGCGCGGCATTGAGCAGCAGCACGCCCTGCCGCGCCCACTTGGCTAGGTTGCCATGGCGCGGGATCGGCAGGCCCAGATCGCTGGCCAGTTCCTTGTAGATGTTGGCCAGGCTGGGCGGCACCTTCACCCCATCCTGCACCGAGAACGACAGGCCGTGCGCCTGCCCCGGGCCGTGATAGGGGTCCTGCCCCAGGATCACGGCCTTCACGGCACCCAGCGGGGTCAGGTCCAGCGCGGCGAGCCGCGTTCCTGCGGGCGGATAGATGGCTTTCCCGGCCGCTTCCTGCGTCTTAAGAAAGTCACCCAGCTGTCGCGATTTGGGACTGGCCAGGACCGGGTCCAGCACGGCCCGCCACGAATCCGGCACTGCATCGCCAATCGCCATCGTCGTCTCGCTCCCACAGCAGGGCTTTCATCGCCGCGGCAATCGGCCTAAGCACCAAGCCCTATGGCTGTCCATCTCCACGAAGAAGACCTCCCCGGCGATGTCTTTGCGCCCGGCCCGATCGCGGTTGATACCGAGACCATGGGCCTGATCACCCCGCGTGACCGGCTCTGCGTCGTCCAGCTGTCCGATGGGCAAGGTGACGAGCATCTGGTGCGGTTCAAGCCGGGCTCTGACTATGCCGCGCCAAACCTCAAGGCGGTGCTGGCTGATCCGGCGCGGGTGAAGCTGTTCCACTTCGCCCGTTTCGACCTTGCCGCGATCGAGCATTACCTCGGCGTGACCGCCACGCCGGTGTTCTGCACCAAGATCGCCAGCAAGCTGGTGCGGACCTATACCGATCGCCACGGGCTGAAGGATCTGGTGCGCGAACTGCTGGGCAAGGAACTGTCGAAGCAGCAGCAGTCAAGCGACTGGGGCGGCCCGGTGCTGAGCGATACCCAACTGGAATATGCCGCTTCGGACGTGCGCTATCTCCACGCCATGCATACGATCCTGGTTGAACGGCTGGCGCGCGAAGGGCGCACCGAACTGGCCCAGGCCTGCTTCGATTTCCTGCCGCACCGCGCGCGGCTCGATCTTGCCGGCTGGCCCGACAAGGACATTTTCAGCCACGAAGCGTGAGCTGAGGGTAGCGACGCGCCATGACCGAAGCCGCCGACCGGATCCGCAGTCAGCGCCGCCAATGGGCCGCGCCGGGTGGATCGCATGACCGGCTGATCCGGATCCTGGCGCGCTGGCTGCCCGGTGCGGTAGGCGTTGTTGCTGCCGCCATGGTGCTGGGGCCGCTGTTCCCGCGCGGTGAAATCAGCTTCCTGCTCGATCGCAACAAGGTTGCCACCACGCAGGACCGTCTGGTGGTTGCCAATGCCATGTACCGCGGCGAGGATCACCAGGGGCGGCCCTTCACGGTGACCGCGGCAAGTGCCGTCCAGGCTTCGGTGGCCGATCCGATTGTGCGGATGAAGGGCATGGTCGCACGGATCCTGATGAGCGATGGCCCAGCCGAATTGGCGGCCCAGGGCGGAAGCTATGACTATGATCGCGAAGCCGTGGACGTTGCCGGACCGGTCACCTTCACAGCCGCCGATGGCTATCGCATGACCACGGGCCATGTCTCTATCGATCTGAAAAACCAGAAAGTTCTGGGGAATGGCGGCGTCAGCGGCGCCATTCCGGCTGGAACTTTTTCGGCTGATCGATTAGTAGCCGATCTTAGCGCGCGGACCGTCGCGCTTGAAGGTAAGGCCCGGCTGGTGATGACCCCGGGTGAATTGAGGATGCCCTGATGGCTGAAGCTTCGCTCTCTCGCACTGCCCTGCGTTCGCTGCTGGGCGGCTTTGCCATCGGGACGGCGGGCCTGCTGGCGATTGGCCAGTCCGATGCCCAGGCGCTGGGCGGGCACAACAGCAATGCCCCGGTCAGCTACGCCGCCGACCGGATCGAACTGCAGGACCGGCAGGACCGCGTCGTGCTGGCCGGCAACGTCAAGATCAGCCAGGGCGATCTGGAACTGTCGGCCGATCGCACCACGGTTGCCTTTACCGATCAGGGCAGCCTGCAAATCCAGCGGATCGACGCGACCGGCGGGGTTTCGGTCAACCGCGGCAACGAAAGCGCCCGCGGCGATGCAGCCATTTACGATTTCAACCGCCGGGTGATTACCCTGGCGGGCAATGTGGCGCTGCGCAGGGGCGGCGACACGCTGAACGGGGGGCGCCTGGTGATCGATCTCAATAGCGGGATTTCCAGTGTCGACGGCCGCGGATCAGCCCAGACGGGCGGCCGTGTTTCCGGGACATTCGCTGCGCCCAAACGCAACTAGTTCCGGCCTTCAGGAATGGCGATGGGTCCGCCTTCCCTGTTGGTCGTCGGACTGAATTACGCTCCGGAGCCAGTCGGCATCGGGCCCTATACGGCTGGCCTGTGTGAAGCGCTGGTCCGGTCCGGGCACCGGGTCACCGCCATCGTCGGCAAACCCTATTACCCCCGGTGGCGCGCTGATCCGGCTTATGCCGGTGGCTGGCTGGAGGCCGAGGAAAACGGCGTAAGGCTGGTGCGCTGCCCGCACTACGTCCCGCAGGATCCGGTCGGCATCCGTCGGTTCGGACATTTGATCAGCTATGCCATTACCGCCCTGGTCCCGGCCGTGCGGATTGCCCGGCGCGAGCGCCCGCAAGTGGTCTTTGCATTGCCCCTGCGCTGCTCAGCATCATCACCGCGATCCTGGCGGCTTGGCTCTGCGGGGCGCGGCTCTGGGTCCATGTCCAGGACTTTGAAGTGGAAGCCGCTTTCGCAACCGGTCTGATGCGCCGGACCACCTGGCGCGCCCGGCTGGCGCTTTGGCTTGAAGCCTGGCTGCTGGACCAGGCCGATCAGGTTTCCACCATCAGCCCGCAGATGTTGGCCAAACTGACCGAAAAGGGCATCCCCCCTGAGCGCCAGTTCGAACTGCGCAATTGGGCCGACGCCAGCTTTGCGGCCGATCCCGCCCGAGCAGCGGACTTGCGGGCCGAGTGGGGCTTGGCGGATCGGATTGTCGCCCTCTATTCCGGCAATATCGCCCGCAAGCAGGGGATCGAGATCCTGATCGAGGCGGCACGCCTGCTGCAGCATCGCCCCGACATTGCCTTTGTCATCTGCGGCGAAGGCCCCAACCGAAGCCGGCTGGCGGAACAGGCGCAGGGTCTGGGCAATGTCCAGTTGCATGATTTGCAGCCGGCGGCGCAGATGGGCGCCATGCTGACCATGGCCGATCTGCACCTTTTGCCGCAGATTGCCGGCGCGGCCGATCTCGTTCTGCCATCAAAGCTGACCAACATGCTGGCCTCGGGCCGCCCGGTCATCGCCACGACCATGGCCGGCACCGGACTGCATGCCGAAGTCGACGGATGTGGCATCTGCGTGCCTCCCGGTGATCCGGAAGCCCTGGCCCGGGCCATCGTCATGCTGGCCCGATCGGCCAGCCTGCGCGAAGAGATGGGACAAGCCGCCGCGCGGCGGGCCGCAGAACGGTGGCAGCAAGACGCCATTCTGACCCGCATGGTCAGGCAATTGGCGGTGCTGACAGGCTAGACTGCAGCGACGCGCCGCGGTGGCTCATTCAGTCGTCCGCACCGGCCTGATGCTTGAGATCGTATAGCAGGTCGAGCGCCTCGCGGGGGCTAAGCGCGTCGACATCCAGCCCCTTCAGCCGTTCGCGCAGGGTATCGACCAGATCGGCCCGGGCTTCGGCCGCCGCGGCGAACAGCGGCAGGTCGCCCAAGCCGGCAGCCAGACCGCCCGTCTCTGACCTGCCCTTTTCCAGCCGCTCAAGCACCGCCTTGGCGCGCGCCACGACCGGGAGCGGCACTCCGGCCAGCTTGGCCACAGCCAGACCATAGGAACGATCGGCCGGCCCTTCCGCAACCTCATGCAGCAGGACCAGATCACCCTTCCACTCGCGGGCGCGGACGTGATACAGGCTGAGCGCCTCGCAGCTTTCCGACAGTCGGGCCAGTTCGTGATAGTGCGTCGCAAAGAGGCAGCGGCAGCGGTTCACGCCGTGCACCGCTTCGACCACGGCCCAGGCCAGCGCCAGCCCGTCATAGGTCGAAGTGCCGCGGCCGACCTCATCCAGGATCACGAAGCTGCGTTCGGTGGCCTGGGCCAGGATCGCCGCCGTCTCGACCATTTCGACCATGAAGGTCGAACGACCGCGGGCAAGGTTGTCCGACGCACCGACCCGGCTGAACAGGCGGTCGACCAGCCCGATCCGGGCGGACTGCGCCGGTACGAAGCTGCCGGCCTGGGCCAGCAGCACAATCAGCGCGTTCTGGCGCAGGAAGGTGGACTTGCCGCCCATATTGGGGCCGCCCACCAACCAGAGCCGATCCTGCGGAAAGAGGCGGCAATCATTGGCCACAAAGCGCTCACCCTTGGCGGCCAGTGCTGCCTCGACAACGGGGTGACGGCCGCCGGTAATCTCAAGGCATGCATCGGTCACCACCTCAGGCCGCGACCAGCCGCCTTCCGCGGCCCGCTCGGCCAGGGCCGCGGCCACGTCGATCCGCGCCAGCGCCGCCGCCGTGGTGGCAATCGCCTGCCGCGCGGCCACGGCCATGGCGACCAGCTCCTCGAAATGCGCCTCTTCGGCCGCCAGGGCCCGGCCGCCGGCCTCGGCAATGCGGGTCGCCTCTTCGTGAAGCGCGACCGCATTGAAGCGCACGGCCCCGGCCATGGTCTGGCGGTGGGTAAAGCCGCTGTCGGGCGCCATCAGCGGATCGGCCCGGCCTGCCGGCACTTCGATGAAATAGCCGAGCACGCCATTGTGCCGGACCTTGAGCGCCGCGATCCCGGTCTGGTCGCGGTACTTGGCTTCGAGCACGGCAATCGCGCGGCGGGCATCACCGGAAATGCGGCGCAGCTCGTCAAGCGCGTGGTCATAGCCTTCGGCAATGTAGCCGCCCTGGCCCCGCTCAGTTGGCGGACTGGCAACCAGTGCGCGGGTGAACAGGTCAACCAGCGCGCCATGCCCGGCCAATGATGGCAGCAGTGCTTCAAGCAGCGCCGGGCGTTCCTGCCGGTGCTGCAGGTGATCGTGGATCCGCCGCGCTTCGGACAGGCCGTCGCGCAGCTGGCCCAGATCACGCGGGCTGCCCCGGCCGGCGACAATCCGCCCCAGCGCACGGCCCACATCGGGCGCCGCCCGCAGCACCGCACGCAGGTCGCCGCGCAGCAGGGCATCGTCATGCAGCCATTGCACCAGATCGAGCCGGGCACCGATCACTGCGGCATCGGTCAGCGGCGCAGCAAGGTCTTCGGCCAGTTGCCGCGCACCGGCCCCGGTAACGCAGCGATCGAGCGCCTCAACCAGGCTGCCCTTGCGGCTGCCCTGACTGGAAACAAGGATTTCCAGGCTCGCGCGGGTGGCCTCATCCATCGCGAGGTGGGCCGACTGGCCCAGCACGACCGGCGGCAACAGCAGCGGCAGACGGCCGCGGCCGACATGATCGAGATAGGCGATCAGTCCGCCCGCCGCCGCCAGCATCGCCCGCGAAAACTGCCCGAATCCGTCGAGCGTAGCGACCCCGTGGACCGCCTTGAGCCGGGCTTCGCCGCCGTCGCTGGAAAAGGTGCTGAGCGGGCGGGGAATGCTGTCTTGCGGGCTGCCATCCCAGCCATCGGGAGCGACCACTTCGCTGGCCCCCAGCCGCGCCAGGGCAGCGCCGAGCCGTTCGGGCGGGCATTCTTCCAGCTCCATCCGGCCGGTCGAGATATCGCAGGCGGCAATGCCGCAGGTGCCGCGCAGGTCACAGATTGCGGCGAGCACATTGGCCCGGCGCGGTTCGAGCAGGGCCTCTTCGGTCAGGGTCCCGGCCGTGACGAAGCGGACAATATCGCGCGCGACCAGCGCCTTGGAGCCGCCGCGCTTCTTCGCCTCTTCCGGCGTTTCGACCTGCTCGGCAATCGCCACCCGGCAGCCGCCCTTGATCAGCCGGGCCAGATAGCCCTCGGCCGAATGGACCGGCACGCCGCACATCGGGATCGGCACACCCATGTGCTCGCCCCGACTGGTCAGCGCGATGTCGAGGATCTGGGCGGCCTGCTTGGCATCATCGAAGAACAGTTCGAAGAAATCGCCCATGCGGTAGAACAGCAGGCAGTCCCCGGCCTCAGCCTTCAGCGCCAGGTACTGCGCCATCATCGGGGTTGCGGCTCCGCTCATCCAGCCCGGTTAGCCGCTGAAGAACGATTCGCCCAAGCGGGTGACGGCAGCTTTCCCCTATCCCGTGCCGCCGAGTTCCGTTAGGGCAGCCTCGATTATGGAGGTACCGGTGTCCGACGAAACGAACCCGCGGGACGAGAACAGCAAGGTCAGCTTCACCGAACGCGAAGCCTTATTTTATCACAAGACAATCCGTCCGGGCAAAATCGAGATCATCGCCAGCAAGCCGATGGCGACCCAGCGCGACCTGAGCCTGGCCTATTCGCCGGGCGTGGCCGTGCCGGTTCAGGCGATCGCCGACAATCCGGCTGATGCCTATGAATATACCGCGCGAGGCAACCTGGTCGCCGTCATCTCCAACGGCACCGCCATCCTGGGCATGGGCAACCTTGGCGCGCTGGCTTCAAAGCCGGTGATGGAAGGCAAGGCAGTGCTGTTCAAACGCTTTGCCGATGTCGATTCGATCGACATCGAGCTCAACAGCGAAGATCCCGATGCGATCATCGAAGCCGTCGCCATGATGGAGCCGAGCTTTGGCGGGATCAACCTGGAGGACATCAAGGCCCCCGAATGCTTCGTGATCGAGCAGGCCCTGCGCGAACGGATGAAGATCCCGGTCATGCACGATGACCAGCACGGCACCGCGATCATTGCCGCCGCCGGCCTGGTCAACGCCTGCTATTTGACCGGGCGCGAGTTCAAGGACGTGAAGGTAGTGGTCAATGGCGCCGGCGCATCGGCGCTGGCCTGCACCGCGCTGATCAAATCAATGGGTGTGCGCCACGAAAATGTGACGGTCTGCGATCGTTCGGGGGTAATCTATCGCGGCCGCGAAACCGGCATGGACCAGTGGAAGAGCGCCCACGCGATCGACACCGCCGCGCGCGACCTGGAAGAAGCGCTGGTTGGCGCGGATATCTTCCTGGGCCTCTCGGCTGCCGGTGCACTCAAGCCCGAATATGTGGCCAAGATGGCCGACAAGCCGATCATCTTCGCCATGGCCAATCCCGATCCGGAAATCCGGCCTGAAGACGCCAAGGCGGTGCGCCCCGATGCGATCATCGCCACGGGCCGTTCGGACTATCCGAACCAGGTCAACAACGTGCTGGGCTTCCCCTTCATCTTCCGCGGCGCGCTCGACGTGCGGGCCACCGCGATCAACGAAGAGATGAAGATCGCCGCCGCCAAGGCCATTGCCCAACTGGCGCGCGAGCAGGTGCCCGAGGAAGTGGCCGCCGCCTATGGCAAGAAGCATCAGTTCGGGAATGACTACATCATTCCCGCGCCTTTCGACCCGCGGCTGATGGAAGTGGTGTCCTCCGCGGTCGCCAAGGCAGCGATGGACACCGGCGTGGCGCAGAAACCGATCGAGGACTTCGATGCCTATCGCCACAGCCTGAAGGCCCGGCTCAATCCGACCACCTCGGTCCTGACCCAGGTTTATGAGCAGGTTAAGGCCAATCCCAAGCGGGTTATCTTTGCCGAGGCGGAAGACGAAGTCGTCCTGCGCGCCGCGATCCAGTATCGCGACTTCGGTTATGGCGAACCGGTGCTGGTTGGCCGGACCGAACAGGTCAAGGCCAAACTGGTCGAGCTGGGGGTTGAGAACCCGGACAGCTACCAGATCGAGAATTCGAAGGTCAGCGAATATGTGCCGGCCATGGTCGAGGCCCTCTACGGCAAGCTGCAGCGCCGGGGTTTCCTGGAACGCGACGTACGCCGGATGGTCAACCAGGACCGCAATGTCTTCGCATCGCTGCTGCTGAAGCTGGGCGTGGGCGATGCCATGGTGACCGGCAAGACCCGCACTTTCGCGCAGACCATGCGCGAAGTGCGCCAGGTGCTGGAACCGCAGGAAGGCCGACTGCCGTTCGGCATCCACCTGATGATCGGCAAGAACTATACCGTGTTCCTGTCCGACACCACGGTCAACGAACGCCCCAGCGCCGAAGAACTGGCGGTGATCGCCAAGGAAACCGCCGCGGTTGCCCGCCGCCTTGGGCATGAGCCGCGCGTGGCCTTCCTCTCCTATGCCACCTTCGGCAATCCGCCGGGGCGCTGGCTCGATTCGATCCGCGGTGCCGTCTCGATCCTCGATGCCGAAAATCCCGGCTTCGAATATGAAGGCGAAATGGCCCCCGATGCCGCGCTCAACCCCACGGTGATGCAGAACTATCCGTTCAGCCGCCTGACTGCTCCCGCCAATGTGCTGGTCATGCCGGGGCTGCAATCGGCCAATATCTCTGCCAAGCTGCTGCGCGAGCTGGCCGGCAATGCCACGATCGGGCCGATGCTGATCGGCATGGAAAAGCCGGTCCAGATCATCCCGATGACGGCGATCGCACCGGATATCCTCACCCTGGCCGTGCTCGCGGCTTCGGGCGTGGCCGGTTAACAGCCATCTGCCGCGCCGGGGGTGGTCCACTCACCCCCAGGCGCGGTAGACGCCGTAGCCGCTGGTCAGCGACAGCACGATCCCGACCAGGATCAGCATGGTTTTGGGCGGGAAATGCTTGGCCGCCCAGGCTCCGAGCGGTGCCGCGGCAACCCCGCCAATCAGCAGACCCAGCGTGGCGCCGGCCACGTCGGCAAAGCCCAGGTGGTAAATGAACGTGGCGCTGATCGTCAGCGTCAGGAAAAACTCGACCGTGTTGACCGTGCCCACCACCTTGCGCGGATCGGCACCCTGGATCAGCAGGTTTGACGTAACAACCGGGCCCCAACCGCCCCCGCCAGCGGCATCAAGAAAGCCGCCAGCCAGCCCGAGCGGCGCCACCAGCCCGGCTTCGCGGATCTTCGGCGGATAGAACAGGCCGCGCGCCAGCAGGTAAAGCCCGATCCCGGCGAGGTAGATAAGCACGAAGGGTTTGACGACTTCGGCATCGAGCGAGGTCAGCACATAGGCCCCGGCCACACCGCCGATTACGCCAGGAATCAACAGCTGGAAGAACAGCGTCCGGTCGACATTGCCGTGGAGCAAATGGCTGATCCCGGAAGTAGCCGTGGTGAAGCATTCGACCACATGGACCCGCTGCGAAGCCATGGCCGGGGGCACGCCCAGCACGCCCACCAGCAAGGTGTTCGAGATGACCCCGAAGGCCATGCCCAGCGCGCCGTCGACCAGCTGGGCGGCAAAGCCCACCCCGATAAACGGCAGCAGGTATGCAAGATCAAAACTGCCAAGGTCCATGACCGACTCCACGACGGGTTTTGTCGATCAATTAACTAGAGTTTACCAAGCGTCGGGGCCAGAAAGTTTTTCACACCAGCGCCGAAGCGAAATTATCCTGCGGCAGCCGGTTGGCCGCGCGATCATGCTCGGCGGCGATAGCGGAAATACCAGACCTCATGCCCGTAGACGGTCCGCGCCTTGTGCTCATAGCGGGTCTCAGGCCAGCCGCCTGGCCGGTTCTGGAAATCCTGCGGCTTGTCGATCAGCCATTCGAACTGGTCCGCATGGCGGCGCATGACCATCAGGGCATGGCGAACATAGACCGCATGATCGGTGCCAAAGCGGAATTCGCCGCCCGGGCGAAGTTTCGCAGCAAACAGGTCAACCGGGCCGTCATTCATCATCCGCCGCTTGGCATGACGGGCCTTGGGCCAGGGATCGGGATGCAGCAGATAGAGGAACGAGAGCGAACCGTCGGGGATCCGCCGCAGCACCTCAAGGGCATCGCCGTGGTGGATCCGCACGTTGGCAAGCGGCGTTCGGGCGCCATGGTCACCCGAAACATGGACCAGCGCCTGGGCCACGCCGTTGATGAACGGTTCGGCGCCGATGAAGCCATGATCCGGCAGCATATCGGCCCGCGCCGCCATATGCTCGCCCCCGCCGAAGCCAATCTCGAAGTGGAGCGGGCAATCCTGACCGAACAGTGCTTCCGCCGTAACCGGTCCCTCGGCCGGCACCGCGATCTGGGGCAGGAGTTGATCGACCAGTTCCTGCTGGCCAGCCCGCAAGGGCTTGCCTTTCGAACGGCCATAGAGGCGGTTGATCGTGGTGGGATCGCCAGATTTGTACGCGGTCATGGCCGGGCGCTTAGCGGCTGGACTGCAGCGCGGCAATGAAAAGGGCCCGCTCCGCAGGGGAGCAGGCCCGCATCATGCCAAACCGGATATCGCGTCAGGCGGCCACCGCCTCTTCGCCCGGATCGCGCAGCACATAGCCGCGTCCCCAAACGGTTTCGATGTAGTTTTCACCGCCACAGGCATGCGCCAGCTTCTTGCGCAGCTTGCAGATGAACACGTCGATGATCTTGAGTTCGGGCTCGTCCATCCCGCCATAAAGGTGGTTCAGGAACATTTCCTTGGTCAGCGTGGTGCCCTTGCGCAGCGAAAGCAGCTCAAGCATCGCGTATTCCTTGCCGGTCAGGTGAACGCGGGCGCCATCGACTTCAACAGTCTTGGCATCAAGGTTCACGGCCAGCTTGCCGGTGCGGATGATCGACTGCGAGTGGCCCTTCGAACGACGAACCACGGCGTGGATGCGGGCAACCAGTTCCTCACGATGGAACGGCTTGGTGACATAATCATCCGCGCCGAAACCGAAGGAGCGCACCTTCGAATCCATTTCCGAAATGCCCGACAGGATCAGCACCGGGGTCTGGACCTTGGCGACGCGCAGCTTCTTGAGCACGTCATACCCGTGCATATCGGGCAGATTCAGGTCCAGGAGGATGATGTCGTAATCGTAGAGCTTGCCGAGATCCAAGCCTTCTTCGCCCAGGTCGGTCGAATAGACATTGAAGCCTTCGGTCGTCAGCATCAGTTCGATAGCTCGCGCCGTGGTCGGCTCGTCCTCGATCAGCAGTACGCGCATGGGTGGTCCCCCTTTGCCCCGTGGTCGGCAAGGCCCCTGCAATCGGGCCAGGACCTGTCATTAACCATATGACCAATGAAGAGGAAAGATTAATTTGTCGTAAATGGCAGAAATCAGGCGATTCACGTAATCATCGAGCGCCGCTGCACACCATTTTCCACCCTACGAAGATGGTTAAAATACTTACGAATATTCCTCGGTTTCCGCGGGGTGCGACAGATGCGGTTCAGACGAAAGCCGGATCGCAACCAATCCAGCACCGGTTGCAGTCGCGCGGCGCGGCTACTTCGGCAGCATGGCCAGGGGTAGCAGCGGGTGGATGTTCCAGGGGTTGGGCGTAAAGCCCGTTGCCTTGCCGCTGACCAGCGACCACCGGATCGGCACACCCAGCGGAATATAGCTGTTGGCAATGGTCAGTTGCGCTTCGGCCTGGGCGAAAAGATCGGCCCGTTTGGCAGGATCGGCCTCCAGCAATGCCAAACCGGCCAGGCGATCCGCGCTGGCGCTGCACAGCACCCGCGCATTGGCGCAGCTCAGCTGGTTCAGGAACCAGCTGGCACGGGTGTAGCGGGCCACCGTATCGACCAGCCGGAGATCGGCCGCCGCATTCTCGCGCACGGGGATGGCGGTCACGCCAATCGCGCGCAGATCTTCGGCCAGATGGGTGAACAACTGGTCGCTCCCTGGTCCGGGCGGCAGGGCAATGCGCAACTTCGGCACGCCCCCGCTCTTGGCCCAGCGCGCCACCCTGGCCGCGGCGAGTTCGCGCCGCTCCGCCAGAGTTTGCCCCGGCCACCGCTCACCAACGGTGCCATTGTCGTCACCGGCGCCCGGATTGACGATCCGGGTCGTAACGGTCCAACCGCCAAGTTTCAGCGCCGCAGCCAGACCATCGCGATCGATCGCCATGGCCAGGGCTTCGCGGCGTTCGGGGGCAGCAAGGAAGCCCTGGGCATTGACCACGGCCAAGCCGAACAGGCCCGCCACCGGATCAATCCGGATCGCCCCGCGCGGGACACCACCGGCATCCAGCCGCGGAAAATCAGCCAGCCGTCCACCGAGGACAAGGTCCACCGCGCCGGCGTTGAATTGTTCGATCGCCCGCGCTGCCGGACGCGCCGTCAGCCGCAGCTTGCGGTTCCGCTCAGACCAGTCCTCGATCTGGGGCAGCCCGCGGTCTTCGGGCGCAATGGGCTTCAGCACAAGCCCGCGCTTTTCGCGGACAAGCCGCATCGGACCGGCACCGCGACCCTTACGCATCAGGCCCAGTTCGGGTTGCGCCAGCAATTGCAGGAAATCGGGCTGGGCCTGGCGAAGCCGGATTTCGACGACGCGGCCGGCCATGGCGCGAACCTCGTCAATCGCCACCAGATCGGCCCCCAATGGCGTGCCGCGGACCGCGCCGATCGCCTGCAGCAGAGCCGCACGGGCCGAATCGCCAGTCAGCGGCGTCTTGTCGGGCCAGGTCCCGTCGCGGAGACGAAAGATGTAACTGAGGCCATCGTCGGTTACGATCCAGCGGTCAGCCAGCGCCGGAATGACCCGCCCCTGCTCATCGAACCCGACCAGTCCTTCGGCCGTGGCCGAGCGTACCAGTTGGGCGGCCAGCGGCAATCTTGCCCCGCTGGCCAAAGCCGAACCGGGATCGCCGATAACCGCCACTTCCACCACGCGATCGGATGCATTGTCACAGCCAGCCGCCAGAAGCGCCAGGGCAGGTCCGATCAGTCTGGACAGCACACGCAGAGACATCGCTCCGCGCACCTAACCGATTCCGCTTCCAACCAACAGCAGCTTCCGCACGCTGCCCACGATCTTGATTCAGACCTTGCGCAGTTGCCCGGTCGGACGCGTGGGCAGGGGCGGCCTGACATAGCGCGGCGTGCCTTCGCCCTGGGTGAACGGAGTCCGGGCCAGCTTGGGATCGATTTCGGTGCGGAATGCCACCCCGCAACGATTGTCCTGGACCCAGGCAATTGCCCCCTCGACCCAGCCAATATTGCGCAAATGAACCCAGACCAGCGCGCCGCGCTGAACGGACGGGCCGCCTTCGGCCATCAGCCCCCGGCCGAAACATTGCGGATACGGACGCGGTGATCCCCGCCAACCCCATCAATGCGCAAGTCGGCCTGAAGAAACAGGCTGTCGCGTGCGACCTGCCGGTACTCGTTTCCGCCCATCGCCATACCCATAGCTCCACTCACCGCTTAACCCGCGTAACCGCCCGGCTCCACGGAGCAGGAACCGGACGGCCCAGAGCTAAACGGCAAGGGCAAATAAGCAGTTAACGCAGGTGCCGCCTGACCGGATCAATCGTCGCGCGAAATCTTTTCGCGGCGTTCGTGCGCTTCCTGCGCTTCCACTGTCATGGTGGCGATGGGCCGGGCTGAAAGCCGGCCGAGCCCGATCGGCTCGCCAGTAACCTCGCAATAGCCGTATTCGCCTTCCTCGATCCGGCGCAGGGCCGAATCGATCTTGGCGATCAGCTTGCGCTGGCGATCACGGGTGCGCAGTTCGATCCCCCAATCGGTCTCGCTTGAGGCGCGATCGTTAAGATCGGGTTCGCGGATCGGGCCATCCTGCAATTGTTGGAGCGTGTCCTGGGCCGCAGAGAGAATCAGTTTTTTCCATTCCAGCAGCAGCCGCCGATAATAGTCGAGCTGCGCATCAGACATATATTCTTCAGCTTCGCTGGGCATATAATCGCCCGCGATTGCCCGCTTGGCCTTGGCAAGGACATCAATTTCGTCGCCGAGAATCGTCGCCATAAACTCTCCACCAGACACCGGCCGAACCGAGCGAGGCCCCCGTAACCCCGGGTTTTCCCGTAGGCAACAGCCGCCAGTGTGTGCCGGGCCTATAAAGGTGGCCCCGCCCGCATACAAGCGCCAAAGGCAGGTGCCTGATGTCGCAGGAAAACTGCCGGCAGCGGCCTATTTTTCGGCCATGTCCCTGTCTGCAAAAAGACTTTTTCGGGCATTAACCTTTTGTTGAGCACGATCCGCAAGACTTGCCGGGTCAACCGCACTTGGGGTCGGCTGACAAACAGGGGTCAAACGAAATGAGCACCAACTGGGTTCACGCCGCCACCTTCGGAACCGGCGAAGCTGTTGAAAATACCGGTGAAGATCTGCTGGTCGCCAGCTGCCTGGCGGCGGCGGCCCAGGGCGACGTCAGCGCCTATTATGATCTGGGCGTCGCTTATTCGACTGGCAGCCACGGCGTCGACTGCGATCTGATCGAGGCGCACAAGTGGTTCAATCTGGCGGCTGTGACCGGCCACGCCGAAGCAGCGCTGTGCCGCGCCGATATCTCTGAAGAAATGACCGCCCGTGAAATTGCCGAAGCCCAGCGGCGGGCGCGCCAGTGGCTTGCGGCGGCGGCGCGTCAGGCCGCCTGAGCCCTAAGCCTTCTTGAACGGCGCGCGTTCGGCCAGATAGAGCCGATCCTGCGCCACCCCTTGGCGCTCGCGTGCAAGGAAATCTGCCACGGCGGTCCGGAAGCCGGGATGGATGATGTAATGGGCGGACCAGGTCTGGACCGGCTCATAGCCCCGCGCCAGCTTGTGGCCACCCTGCGCGCCGGCCTCAACCCGCGCAAGGCCCAGGGCAAGCGCCGCATCGATGGCCTGATAATAGCATAGCTCGAAATGCAGGAACGGCTTGTCGAGCACGGCCCCCCAGTACCGCCCGTAGAGCGTATCCGGGCCGATGAAATTCAAGGCACCCGCAACCGGCGTCTCACCGATGAACGCCATCACCAGCAGGATACGGTCCGCCATGCGTTCACCCAGCAGGGTAAAGGCATCGCGGGTCAGATAGGGCTGCCCCCACTTCCGGGCGCCGGTATCCTGATAAAAGGTCCAGAAGGCATCCCAATGTTCCGGCAGAATCGCAGCGCCAGTCAGGTGACGGATCTCGACCCCATCCTGCGCGGCGGCGCGTTCCTTGCGGATGTCCTTGCGCTTGCGGCTGGATAGCGCGGCAAGGAAATCGTCAAAGCTGGCATAGCCGCGGTTCTCCCAGTGAAACTGGATATCGCTGCGCAAGAGCCAGCCCGCCGCTTCGAACAGGGGAACCTGATCGGGCGCGATGAAGGTGGCATGGGCCGATGACAGGCCATTTTCCTCGCAGACCTGCTCAGCCGCACGCAGCAGCGGCGCGGCAAGGGCCGGATCGGCCAGCATCAGGCGCGGCCCGGTTGCCGGGGTGAACGGCACGGCGATCTGCATTTTCGGGTAATAGCTGCCCCCCGCGCGGTGCCAGGCGTCGGCCCAGGCATGATCAAAGACATATTCGCCCTGGCTGTGCGCCTTCAGGTAGGCCGGCAGGGCGGCGGCCAGCTTGCCATCGGCCCCGGCGATGGTGATCGGCACGGCATCCCAGCCGCTGCCGGGGCCGACCGAGCGGGAATCCTCCAGCGCGGTCAGGAAGGCGTGGGAGAGGAAGGGGTTGCCTGCTGTCAGCGCATCCCACTGATCGGCCGGCAGTTCACCAACGCCGCGGGCGATCCGGGCTTCAACCGCCATGGTCACGGCAGGCCTGCGCCCTCGGCGATCGGCGCGTCGGCATGGGCCGCGGCCCGATCACGGTATTCGGGGTTGCGGACAGTCCAGGTCAGCACCGGCAGTCCGCGCTTGCGTTGACCGGCGGCAAAGCGGCTGGGCAGATCGCGGATATCATAGGCCAGGAAATCCGGGCGCGCGTGCCACAGCGACAGGCGGCGCCGGATCATGCCGGGCAGCGCCTTGTCATCCTCCTCGGTCACCACCAGCCCGCGCAGGGTCAGCGGCGAATGGCGCGCAAACCAGCGCACGATCCGGGGATCGAAGCTCATGATCGCATGGTTCCCGGCATAGCCTTCAAGCTCCCGGCGCACCGACAGGCACAGCGCCGGGATACGGCTCGCCCGGCCCTTTGGCGCCTTGATCTCGATCAGCAGCGGAACCTGGCCGGCCACCTGGTCAAGCAGCTGGCGCAGGGTGGGGATCGTGTCGCTTCCGCCGGTCAGGGTGATCCGGCCCAGCTCCGCCGCGCTGCGATCCGCCACCCGGCCCTGTTCGCCGGTCAGCCGGTCCAGCACGGCATCATGGAACACCATGGCCCGGCCATCGCGGGAGCGCTGGATATCACACTCGATTCCCATGCCGTGCGCGATTGCTGCGGCAAAGGCGGCGGGGGAGTTTTCGGGCAGGCCGGTGCCATGCAGGCCGCGGTGGGCATAGGCCCACTGCCCCAGCCAGCTCACCCTGGCCGGGCGTGGGGGCGGACTAAGCCAGTTATCAAGCGCCGCGAAGGGCAACGATGGCATCCACTTCAACCGCGCAGCCCAGCGGCAGGGCGGGCACGCCGACTGCGGCGCGGGCGTGCTTGCCCGCCTCGCCGAAGACGGCAACCATCAGTTCCGAAGCGCCGTTCACCACCTTGGGCTGATCGGTGAAATCGCCGGTGCAGTTCACAAAGCCGCCCAGCTTAACGATCCGTTCGACCCGGTCAAACGAACCAAGCGCGGCCTTGAGCTGGGCCAGGATCATCAGCCCGCAGCCCTGGGCAGCGCGCACACCGTCCTCAACCGAGAGATCTTCGCCCAGCCGCCCCTTGACCAGCGCGCCGTCAACGAACGAGACTTGGCCCGAAACGAAGGCATGATCGCCGGAAACCACGACCGGCACATAGGCCGCAACCGGCGCGGCAGCCTGCGGCAGGGTCAGGCCCAGTTCGGCCAGCTTGGCTTCAACTTCGGCGTCGGTCATCACTTCACTCCAATGCGTTCGAGCAGCCACGGCAGGGCGTGCTCCCAGGTGTCGATCCGGGCGTGGGCATGGCCCGCCTCGAAAGCGCAGGCAATATGCGGCGCCAGCGTCGGCTCACCACACAGGTGCAGCCGGTCAATCTGCGGGGCCACTTCCTTCACCGAGCCGTGATGCTGCGGCAGGTCATCGATGAAGACTGCATGGCTCGGCTGGTATTCATCAAGGATCGCCTGCAGCGCCGGGCCCTTCGGCCCCTGGTTGGTAAAGACGCGGGCGTGGAGGCCGTGGTTGGCCAATTGCTGCGCCCGGGCCTGGTTGTGCTTGTCGGTCAGGTTGGTGAGGATCACCACGTCGGCATGCTCGGCCAGGGTGTTCATCGCCTCGATCGCCCCGGCAATCGGGGTCTGGCGGTGCATTTCGTTATCGAAGAAGGCCTGGAGGAATTCCCAGATCTTTGGCCCTTCGACCAGCTCGCCGCTGTCTTTCCAGCGAACCGCCTTCGAGAAATCGTTGCCGACCATCGAAAAGGTCACGCCCTGCGTTTCGTTGAGCCAGTCGGCAAAGGGAACGACCATGTGCAGCAGCACTTCGTCGCAATCGGAGATGATCAGCGGTTTCGTCATGTCAGCGCATCCCGTGCCGCGATCAGGGCCTGGGGTGCAACCCCCAAATGTTCGGCAGCAGCACAAAGGTCAGGTTCGTGCGCGCTGAGGAAATCGAGCACCGCCCCCAGCACCGCAGGATCGCCCAGGCCGGCGCGCAGGGTGTCGGCGGTCATCCCGGTCAGAGCCAGCAGCCGCTCGGCCCGTGGGCCATCTGACAGCACCCAGCCGAGCGCAGAAAGCGCCAGAGCGTGCGGGTCGTCCGGGGATTGGGGTTCTCTAGGAATTGGCTTCACCTACGGTTTGCGATTATGACCGCCTCACGGCGGCGGCATCGCCAGCCCGCTCCCCCACCCGGCCTCCCAGAACCTAGGGGTACCCTATGGAAGGCCGGGTGGGGGAGCGGGCCGGCGGCGAACTACAGCTTGGGAAATTCATGGCAAAGCGCATCCTGGTTGTCGAGGACAACGACCTTAACCGCAAGCTGTTCTGCGACGTGCTGAAGAGTCAGGGCTATGCCGTGGAGCCCTGTGCCGACGGGCTGGAGGCGCTGGGCAAGGCGCGGGATTTTGTCCCCAACCTGATCATCATGGACATCCAGCTGCCCAACGTTTCGGGGCTGGACCTGATCGAGGCCGCCAAGGCCGATGCCGTACTGCGCGCGATCCCGGTGCTGGCCGTCACCGCCTATGCCGGCAAGGGCGACGAGGAACGCATTCGCGATGCCGGGGCCGAGGGTTACCTGGCCAAGCCGGTCTCGATCGGGCCGTTCATGGCGGCGGTTAAAGGACTGGTCGAAAAGGCCGCCGTCTAGGCTGGGCGGACGGAATCAGACATTGGAGACTGACTGGTTCTGATGGGTGTTTCGATCGACCCGAGGGGCAGCAACGTTGGGGGGATCTGCCACCGGGTTGGCGGCGTTACGACGCCAATTTCATCGTATTGCGTCATGGAGCACTGCTGATCCGCCATCAGCGTTCGCGCGGCCATTGCTGACGCGCGCGAAGCCAGCCTCACGAAGCCCGCGCGATACAGCTTCGACGAACAGAGCTTCCTCGCCATAATCCTTCCGGGCCGCCCAAGCGTGCGTGATGCCAATCAGGCGCGCACCCTGGCGCAGAACTTCTGCAAGCTTCGCGGCGGTCGGCGCAAATGGGCGGCAAATCTGCAATGTGTGGACCGCTATGGCTCCGTCGAACGGCCCAATTTCTGGATCGAGATCGGCAGCTGTAGCCTTGATCAGCCGCAAGCGCCCGGCTTCAATCGCTGCTCTGTTCCTGGCTGCGGCTGCATCCTGCATGACCTGCGAAGGATCGATCCCGACTACATGGCCAGCCGGGTGTTTGAGCAAGCATTCCAGGCCGATGCCTGGCCCGAATCCGATCACCAGCACTTTGCTCCCTTGCAAAGGATCAAGGCGGCGCACGGCTTCGCGTTCAGCCTCGGCGTTCATCCGTTCCATCACCTTAGCCGCGATACGGCCCGAAACACCCTCGAACATCGACATCCTGCCGCCCCAGCATATTGACAACAGAGTTGACATAATTTGCGATTGAAGAATGTCAATTTGGTTGTCATTTGATTGGGGTGAGCAGCGCAAGACACACCCATTTCCTCGCGACCTTGACGCGCACCTACCACTTGCTGGACCAGGTATCAGAACAGCTCCATGCCGGTCACGGGTTGTCTGCCGGAGCGCGCGCGATCCTGCTCCTGCTCGATCGGCAAGGGCCCATGACAATGTCCGAAATTGCCCGTGACCGGGCTGTATCGCGGCAACTCATTCAGCGTCTGGCGTCGGCATTGCTGGACAAAGGCGTGATTGAAGCGATACCCAATGCGGCTCACCGCAAAGCCGCGAAGCTGGGCCTGACACCACAAGGCCGATCGGCAGTGGAAGGGATCTTGCTGCGCGAAAGCGGCATTGTGGTCGCTGTGATGGATTCCATCGAAGACATCGAGCTTCAACAGGTGCATACTGTCCTGACCAAACTGAACGTGCTTCTCGCACAGATCAGGAAGGTTGACGCCGCTAAGAAGTAATGGTCACCGGCAGCTGCGGGATCGTGGCCACAAAGGCAAAATCCCTTGAGAATTGGCGGATAACTGACATTCCGGCCATCTTGCCATTTGTCCCGGCACCTTGCCGCAAATTTTCGCCTATATTCCGCCCCAATCATCGGCCAAAGGGCCGCAAAGCCAATCGGAGCATAAGAACATGGACCGCGCCGCCACTGCCGAGAAGATCGCCGCGATCATCGAACCCTTCAACAAGAAGGGCGTGGAAATCACCGAAACCAGCACCTTTGCCGGTGACCTGGAATTCGACAGCCTGACCGTGATGGATTTCGTCGCCGCGATCGAGGACGAGTTCGACATCATCATCAGCATGAACCAGCAGGCCGAGATCGAGAATTACGGCCAGCTGATCGATGCCGTGGTGAAGCTGCAGGGATAAGTCCAACACCCGCTCGTGCTGAGCTGGTCGAAGCACCATGTCTGACCGAGGGGCCTTCGACAGGCTCAGGCTGAGCGGGAACTGGGGATGAAAGACGAATGACCGACCTGTTTTCCAAGTTCGACCCGCTGATCGAGCTGCGCACAAACCTGCTGTCGCAAGGCCAGGAAGATCCGTTCAACCTGGTGATGGAGCGCGTCGTTTCTCCCACCGAGGCGATCTGCAATGGCCGCCAGACGATCCTGCTGGGTACCTACAACTACATGGGGATGACCTTCGATCCCGATGTAATCGCGGCGGGGAAGCAGGCGCTGGACGAGTTTGGCGCCGGCACCACCGGCAGCCGCGTGCTCAACGGCACCTATGCCGGTCACAAGGCCGTGGAAGAGGCGCTCAAGGAATTTTACGGGATGGACCACGCCATGGTCTTCTCGACCGGGTACCAGGCCAACCTTGGAATCATTTCCACCATCGCCGGCAAGGGCGATTACATCGTGTTGGATATCGATAGCCATGCCTCGATCTGGGATGGCTGCAAGATGGGCGATGCCGAGGTCGTGCCGTTCAAGCACAACGACATCGAGGCGATGGACAAGCGGCTCGGCCGCATTCCCGAAGGCGCTGGCAAGCTGGTCGTGCTGGAAGGCGTCTATTCGATGCTGGGCGACATTGCCCCGCTGAAGGAAATGATCGCCGTCGCCAAGAAGCACGGCGCGATGGTGCTGGTGGATGAAGCGCATTCGATGGGCTTCATCGGCCCCAACGGGCGCGGCGTGGCCGAGGACCAGGGCGTGCTGGACGATGTCGATTTCGTGATCGGCACTTTCTCCAAGTCGGTCGGCACGGTGGGCGGCTTCTGCGTTTCCAACCATCCGAAGTTCGAGATCCTGCGGCTGGTCTGCCGCCCCTATGTCTTCACCGCCTCGCTCCCGCCGAGCGTGGTGGCGACCGCCTGCACCTCGATCCGCAAGCTGATGCACGCCGGGAACAAGCGGGCGCACCTCTGGGAGAATTCGAAGGTTCTGCACAAGGGCCTGACCGAGGCCGGGTTCCAGCTTGGCACCTCCGAGCCGCAATCGGCGATTATCGCCGTGGTCATGCCCGACCTGGAAAAGGGCGCGGCGATGTGGGAAGCGCTGCTGAAGGAAGGGCTCTATGTGAACCTGGCCCGTCCGCCGGCCACCCCCGCCAACATGACCCTGCTGCGCTGCTCGCTTTGCGCCGAGCATACGGCCGAGCAGGTCCAGACCATCATCGGCATGTTCACCCGCGCCGGGAAGGCCGTGGGGATCATCTGATGCGGCTGGCCGGCAAGCGCGCGGTCATCACCGGGGCGGCGCAGGGGATCGGCAAGGCGATTGCCGAACGCTTCTCCGCCGAGGGCGCCGTGCTGCTACTGGCCGATATCGACGGTCCGCGGGTCGAGGCCTTGGCCGCGGCGCTGGGCCAGCAGGCCTTCACCGCCGATGTCTCGAAAAAGGCCGAGGTCGAGGCGCTGATCGCCCGCGCGGGCGAATTGTGGGGCGGCATCGACGTGCTGGTCAACAACGCCGGGATCACCCACGCCGCCCAGCTCGATGAATTGACCGAGGAAGATTTCGACCGGGTCTTTGCCACCAATCTCAAGTCGGCATTGTGGGGCACCCAGGCGGCGGCGCGGCTGATGGGGCCGGGTGCGGCGGTGATCAACATGAGCTCGGTCAATGCCGTGCTCGCGATCCCCAACCAGATCCCCTATGTGGTCTCGAAGGGCGCGATGAAGCAGCTGACCAATGTCACCGCGCTGGCGCTGGCGGCCAAGGGGATCCGCGTCAACGCGATCGGCCCCGGATCGATCATGACCGACATGCTGCGCGGCATCATCGCCGAGGACGAAGCCGCGGGTGACCGGATCATGAGCCGCACCCCGCTGGGCCGCGCCGGTGAGCCCGACGAAGTGGCTTCGGTCGCGGTCTTCCTGGCCAGCGAAGACAGCTCTTACCTGACCGGGCAGACGATTTACCCGGACGGCGGGCGGCTCGGGCTCAATTATACGGTCCCTATTTCCAGATAGTTCCCCGCAAACGCGACCAGCCGTTGCTCGGTTCGTCGCTAGTCAGGCTGCGTCCAGCCAGACCTTGCGATAATTTTGCCTCCTCTCGGTTTGGGGGTGCAGGATGATTGGCAAGTGGAGCGAGGCGCAGGCGCGCCAGTGGCAGGCGCGGCGGCCGTGGATTGTCGGGTGCAATTTCACCCCTTCCACCGCGATCAACCAGCTGGAGATGTGGCAGGCCGAGAGCTTCGATCCGGCGACCATCGCCTTCGAACTCGACATGGCCAGCTCGCTGGGGATGAACACGGCGCGGATCTACCTGCACGACCTGCTGTGGGCCGCCGATGCCCAAGGCTTTGCCGCGCGGATCGACCAGGTGCTGGAACTGGCGGCGGCCCGCGGGATCGGGGTGATGCTGGTGATCTTCGATTCCTGCTGGGATCCGAACCCGCAGCTTGGCCCGCAGCGCGCGCCGCTGGACAACGTCCACAACTCCGGCTGGGTCCAGTCCCCCGGCGTGCCGGTGCTGCAGGATCCCACGCAATGGCCGCGCCTTGAAGCCTATGTTCGCGGCGTGGTGCGGCGGTTCGGCCAGGACCGGCGGGTGGTCGCCTGGGACGTCTGGAACGAGCCGGACAACGGCCCCGATGTCGCAAACTGCCATGCTGCAAAGCTGGCCGGCAAGGCCGCGCTGGTCCAGCCGCTGATCGAACAGGCCTTTGGCTGGGCCCGCGCCGAAGCCCCGTGCCAGCCGCTGACCAGCGGGGTCTGGCTGGGCGACTGGTCAGACCGGGCGAACCTGACCGCGCTCCAAACTTTCCAGCTCGATTCCTCGGATATCGTCAGCTTTCACAATTACGGCACCTCCGCCGATTTCGAGCAGCGCATCGAATGGCTGCAGGCGTGGAACCGCCCGATCGTCTGCACCGAATTCATGGCCCGCCCGGCGGGCAGCACCTTTGAATCGATCCTGCCGATCGCCCGCCGCCACGGCGTCGGCGCAGTCTGCTGGGGGCTGGTCAAGGGCAAGACCCAGACCCACCTGCCGCGGGACAACTGGATCAGCGATCTGGAAGACTTCCCGGCCGAGGCCTGGTTCCACGATATCTTCGAACCCGATGGCACCCCGCACGATCCGGCCGAGGTCGATTTCCTGCGGATGATCACCCGGATCGCCGAAGCCGCCGAAGTGGAACTGCACGAAGCGGCAGAGGGCCAGCGCGAGCCGGCCGGCTAGGCGGCTATCCCTGCTGCCGCTCCTTGGCGCGCTGGAAGGCCGGGCGGCGGCTGAGCCGGTCGAGGTAAGCCATGGCCGGTTCGGGCACCTGGTCTTCCAGCCCGATCGAGAGCGCCAGCATCACGGCATAGCCCACCGAAACGTCAGCCATGGTGAAGCGCCCGGCGCAGGCGAATTCCGCGCCCATCAGCTTGATCGCATTGTGCAGCCGGGCGCCGAACCACTGGGCATAGTCGGCCGCGGCTTCGGGGCAGCGGCCGGGTTCAAGCCGGGTGTAGCGCAGGTGGATGGTCTGGGGGAAAGTCAGCGTCGCTTCGCCCATCACCAGGAAGTTCATGTAGCTCGGGTAATCCGCTTCGTCCGGTGACACGGCCAGATCGGACGGGCCGAAGCGGGTGGCGAGCACGTGGGGGATCGCCGCGCTTTCGGTCATCAGCTGGCCGTCGATCAGGCAGGCCGGAACCGTGCCGAGCGGATTGATGTCACGATAGCCTTCGAACCGCGCGCGCGGCGGGAACGGCATCAGGGTCAGCTCATAAGGCAGGCCCAGCTCCTCCAGCGCCCAGAGCGCGCGGAAGGAGCGCGCATCGCCGCAGTGGAACAGGTGGATTTGCGGCGCGCTCATGGTTGCAGTGCCGTGACTGCGGCGCACCTGGCGCTCGATTCACTCGTGCCGCCGCCCAGATAGGCCACCGCGATGAAACCGCCGACGACCACCGCAACGAAGCCAGCCGTGGCCAGGCCAAGGTACTTGTCAATGAAGACCTTGATCGGCGCGCCGAACAGCCGGAACAGCACGCCGACGATCATGAAGCTGATCGACCGCGAGACGATGCTGGCCAGGATGAAGGGCACCAGCGGCATGGCGATGAACCCGGCGGTAAGCGTCAGCAGCTTGAACGGGATCGGGGTGGCCCCCTTGATCATGATGATCTCTGCCCCGTATTCGCGCAGATAGCAGGCCGCCTTGGGGAAGCTCTCGGTCAGGCCCAGCAGGGCGAGCAGTTGGGTGCCGATCGTATCGAACAGCAGGTGGCCGATGGCATAGCCCAGCAGCCCCCCGGCGACCGAGGCGAAGGTGGCGATCAGGGCAAAGCGGATCGCCTTCTTCGGTTCGGCCAGGCACATCAGCCCCAGCAGCGGGTGCGGCGGGATCGGGAAAAAGCTGGCTTCGACGAAGGCAAACAGCGCCAGCCACCATTCGGCATGGGGGTGGGCGGCCTTGGCCATGGTCCAGTCATACAGGCGGCGAAGCATGGAGTTCCTCTCTGTTGCGGCGTGTTTAGAGAGGGCCGCGGAAGGCGGCAAGCGACAGTGCGATATAACCATATGGGTTATTTGTGCTTGACATTATAACGCCATTTCGGTACATATTGCGAACATCGCGATAGACCGATTCGGATCGGCCTGCCGCTTTCCCAAGGAGCACCGATCATGAGCACGGCAGGCGATGCGCCGCAGGCCGCCGCGCGTCCGCGGCGCCCGCGCAAGAAAAAGACCATCAAGATCCCGCGGCAACTGCGCGAGGATGCGCAGGAAGGCTCGCTCAGCAAGCATTGGCGAACCTATTTCCTCGCCGCGCTGGTGGAAACTTCCAACATCACCAAGGCGGCCAAGGCCGCCGGCATTGCGCCCAACCGGGCTTACCGCGTGCGGCAGGACGATCCCGAATTCCGCGCCCAGTGGCTGGTCGCCCTGGCCGAAGGCTATCACAATCTGGAAATGGAGGTGCTGGGCTATCTGCGCGATCCGGCCCCGGGCTATAAAATGGATGTGGCCAATGCACTGCGCCTGCGGGATCGGCACCGCCATCTGGTGGCCGAGCAGCGCGCGCTGGAAGACAACCGCGACGAGGCCGAAGGGCTCGCCTCGATCGATGCGATGATTGACGAGATGCGCCAGCGCAGCGCCGCGAACAGCGCACTGCTGGCCGAAGCGGAAAATGGCCATAACCAAGGCCAGTGACGACCGCGCCGAATGGCTGCGCAAGATGGACCCGCCTGATCGGGCGCGGCTGACCTGCCGCTCAACGAGCAGCGCGAAGCCTATCAGGTTACGTTCGGGACGGCCGAGACGCCGCTTGCCCGGTGGGAATGCCAGACCCCGCGGCTGAGCCTGGGGGCAGCCGAATGGGCCGAACTGCGCACCGCGCATCCGGGCGGACTGTTTGCCATCCGCCAGATTGGCGATCGCGGCATTTCGCTACCCCTGACACTGCAGGCCATCTGATCAACTGAGTGGAGCCCCATATGCCCGATACCCCGTTTCAGGACCGCACCCCGCGGCTCGCCCTGCCCTTGCTGTTTGCCGGGCAGAGCCAGCGGGAAACATTTGTGAATGAGAGCTTCGCCCGGCTCGATGCCCTGGTCCATTGTGCAGTCGAGGCACAGGCGCCGAATCCGCCCGCGGCGCCTGCCGACGGGCAATGCTGGCTGGTCGCGCCGGGGGCAACGGGAGCATGGACCGGGCAGGATGGTGCGATTGCCTGCTTCCAGCAGGGCCAATGGCTGTTCCAGCCGCCCCGCGATGGTCTGCGGCTGCTCAACCGGGCGACCGGACAGACCCTGTGCCATCATCAACAATGGCGCGCCGCCGACATGCTAGCTTCGCCCGTCGGCGGGGCGACGATCGACACCCAGGCCCGCACGGCGATTGCCGCACTGATCAATGCGCTAGTGGTGTCAGGTGTTTTTGCGAATTCATGATTAGGGCGATGAATCGAAGCCTTTTCGGGGGGAGCAGGCGCGAAATTGTGACATTATTGCAACGTTTAGGCGCTTTGCCCGCTTGCGCACACTAGTGGTAACAGTTAGAAAAGCACGAACTCGGTGGTTCAATCCTGCTATAAGGGGAAACGATAATGCGCAAACTGGTCATTGGGATGGCGCTTGCCTCCTCGGCCCTCGCGACGCCGGCCCTGGCGCGTGACGATGCTTGGTACATCGAAGGTGATGCCGGTGGCATGATCGTCGAAGACATCCGCAACCTGACGGGCGTCAACAACGAAGGCTCGCTGGATCTCCAGACCGGATATGACCTCGGTGGCATCGTCGGTTACGATTTTGGCCGCTTCCGCCTTGAAGCCGAGGCAAGCTATCGCCGCGCCGCCGCCAAGGGATTTTCGACCGTCACCGCGCGCTACAGCGACGCCAATGTTGACGGCAACGCCGATGCGCTGAGCTTCATGCTCAACGGCCTGCTTGATTTCGGCCCCGATGATGGCCTGCAGGGCTTTATCGGCGGTGGTATCGGCATTGGCCGGGTCAAGAATGCCATGACCCTTTCGCCCGCATCGCCGCTCTCGCTGGTCGATTCGGACACTGGCCTGGCCTGGCAGGCTCTGGCCGGCGTGCGCACCCCGGTTAGCGAGAACGTTGACCTTGGCCTGAAGTACCGCTTCTTCAAGCAGGCGCAGAACGATCTGGTGAATACCGGCGGCCGCGCGATCCGCACGAACTTCCGTTCGCACTCGCTGATGCTGACGCTGGGCTACAAC
>CAWUNP010000002.1:0-27087 GCA_963923805.1 uncultured Novosphingobium sp.
GGTCTTGATGGCCGCGGCCGGTTGTCTGGCCGCACCGGCCCTGGCCCGGCAGCCCGCCATGGATGCCGAGGGGCGGGTCTTTGGTGATGCCGTCACCGATCCGCTGCCCGAATGGCGCACGCCACCTTCAGTCGCGGTGGCACAGCCGCCGATGCCGCCGGTCCCGCCGGGGTACCCGGCCATGGCAATGCGTCAGCCGGATATGGACCGCACTGCCTGGGAGGAAGCCCGGGCAGACTGGCTGGCGGAATGCCGCCAGCGCTTTGGCGGGCGCGGCAAGGTTGCCGGCGCTGTGGCAGGGGCGGCCCTGGGCGGATCGGCCGACCGGCGCGAGGCCAGCGATTACTGTGCCAGTTATCTCGATCGCTACATGGCCCGCTACAGCCACGGGTACGTCAGCCCGGGCTATGGCTATCCGCCAGCCCGGCCGGTTTACGGCTACGCCATGCAGCCGATGGTGGTGATGATGGTGCCGGTGATGATCACCACGCTCGCCGCCCCGGTCGCCCAGCCATGTCAATGCACCGAAGTGGTCGAGGAGGAATGGGTAACGGTGAAGCGCCCCGCCATCCGCCGCTATATCCAGCATCGGCGGGTCCCGGACAAGCGGGTGCGGGTCTATCCGGACAAGCGCGTCCGCGTTTACTGAGCCGGTTGGGACAAAAAAGGCGGGGTGCCGACTGGCGCCCCGCCTCTGTTTGTGCCGCGAACGGGCTGATCAGAGCTTGCGGCCGATCAGTTCCTTCATGATCTCGTTCGTCCCGCCGAAGATCCGGGTGACGCGCGCCCCGCGCCACATCCGGGCGATCGGGTATTCGTTCATGTAGCCCGCGCCGCCAAACAGCTGCAGACACTTGTCCATCACTTCCCATTGCAGGTCGGTGTGCCACAGCTTGGCCGCCGCGCCTTCTTCCGGGGTCAGTTCCTTGCGCAGGTGCCGCGCCAGCGCCCAGTCAAGGTGCGCCCAGCCAACCTGCAGCTTGGCCTTGAGGTCGGCGAGGACAAAGCGCGAGTTCTGGAAATCGAGGATCGGCTTGCCGAAGGCCTTGCGGTCGCGCGTATATTCGACCGTCATGTCGAAAGCGCGCTGTGAACCAGCCATGGCCGAAACGGCGATCGACAGGCGTTCCTGCGGCAGCTCGCTCATCAGGTAGATGAAGCCCATGCCTTCCTGGCCCAGGCAATTGGTGATCGGCACGCGCACGTCTTCGAAGAACAGTTCCGAGGTGTCCGCTTCGTCCTGCCCGATCTTGTCAAGGTTGCGGCCGCGCTTGAAGCCTTCGCGATCGGCTTCGACCAGCACGATCGACACCCCCTTGTAGGCCGGCTGCACTTCGGTGTCGGTCTTGCAGCAGACCAGGATCAGGTCGGCATTCTGGCCATTGGTGATATAGGTCTTCGACCCGTTGATCACGTAATGGTTGCCGTCCTTCTTGGCTGTGGTGCGCATGCCCTGAAGGTCAGACCCGGTGCCGGGTTCAGTCATGGCGATGGCGGTGATCACCTCGCCCGAAACCAGCTTGGGCAGCCAGTGGCGCTTCTGCTCTTCCGAGCCGTAGTTGACGATATAGCTAACCACGATGTCCGACTGGAGCGAGAAGCCGGTGGTGACGCCGCCGTAATAGGCACCCTCTTCATCGACGATCGCGTTGTAGCCGAAATCGAGGCCGAGGCCGCCGTATTCCTCCGGCACAGTCGGGCAGAGCAGGCCCAGTTCACCCGCCTTGGGCCAGAGCGACTTGGGGACGATCCCGTTCTCGGCCCACTCGGCGCCGTGCGGGGCAACCTCTTCCTGCATGAAGCGGCGCACGGTCTGGCGGAAGGCCTCGTGGTCTTCGGTATAGGCAGTGCGGGCGAGTGAATCGAGCGACATGGGGCTATCCTCTGGCTGATTTGGTTCTGGGCGATGTTTGGCGCTGACCAGGATGGCGGTCAACCGGAATTTAATCGCTCGATTAAGGAGGTCGGTTAAGGGGCCAGGGCCACTTGCGACGCGGGCAGCGCTTGCAGCCGGAGCCGCCCGAGCCGCAGCGACGGATGGCTGCGATCGATCCGCATGACCGTGCCGAGATCGGCCTGCACGCCCAGCGCGGCGGCACCCGCAGCCCCCACCCGCAAGCGGTAATCGCCATATGGCACGGCATCGAACAGGACATAGCCGTCAAAATCGCTCCGGGCCTGGCGCAGCACCCGGCCGGCAGCATCAACCAGCTCGATCACCAGGCCTTCGCGAGGTTCGCCATCCGGCCCCAGCAGCAAGGCTTCCAGTTCGCCGGTCGGGGCCAGACCAAGGCTCATCCTGGTCGCCACCCCGGGGCGCGGCACCACGACCATGCCCTGCCCCTTGGGCTGCAGCAGGGGATCGGGCAAGCTGGCGGTATCAACCGAAACCAGCACCGGGACATAGGGCGTCAGTCCATCGATCACCGCCCGGCCACCCCGGTTGGTTGGCACCTCGCTGTGGCGGAAGCCGGCCTCGATGGTCACCCCTTCGACCAGCCCTTCATCGGCCTGGCGCTGTCCATCGCCGTTTTCATCGCGATAGACTTCGACCGCTGCCTGGCCCGATTCGGCCAGCCGCTCGCGAGAGATCCGCCAGCCGCCGTCGACCGGGTCGGGTCCCAGGCTGAAGCCAAGGGTCAGGCCCAACGCCAGCCGACCCCGATTGTCGATCCGGCCCTCGGTGCGCAGCGCGAAGCGATCGAATTGCCGCACCCAGCCAAGCATGGCTTCGTGACGCCGCGCCATCACATCATGCTCATAGCCCAGCCGCAGGGATGTGCTGCGCCCGATCGTGGTTTCAGCAATGATCTGGCTATTCTCCAGTCCGCGCTGCGGACCATCGATGGCCAGCCGGGCCATTCCGCGCAGCCGCACGGTCCCGATCGCGGTATTGGCGATCAGGTTGAGCTTGGTGCCAGGATCCACTCCGGGCCGGCCGATCACTGCGCCGTTCGTTGTCCGGCGGGTTACTTCGGTGGTGAGCGAGGTGCGCCTGAATTGCAGCGCCGCGCGCATCGACAGTTCGGTAACCTGGGCCCCGGTGCGCGTTTGGAAATGGCGCGCGCCGGCCTCCAGCGGCAGGCGCCAGGATCCCAGCCGCGCGGTGGAGCTCAGCCGCAGGCCATATTCACGCCGCTGCTGGGCATCGACCAGCTCGCTTTCGAACGCGCCTTCCACCCACAGCGTCTGGGCATCAAAGCGGATTTCGCCCAGCCGCCCGATCGCCTTGGCCTGGAATGCCCGCCCCGCAGCCAGTTGCTGGGCGCCGCTGGCCTCAAGCAGCATCGGCCCCACGGCGCGCTGGAGCGTTCCTTCGACATAATGACGGCGCTGACCGGCCAGCATCAGGCTGTGATACTCGGCACCGATCGTGGTGCGTCGGTCAATCCCACGTTCCACCCCCACGCCCCATCGCCAGCCGGTGTGGGGATCGGCGAATGTCTTGCCCAGACCAATCAGGTCGCGGCCGGTATCAACCCCGCCGGCCCAATACCAGGTCTGGCCGGTCGGCAGGCTTTCGATACCGACCGGCGCGCTGGAACGTTCACGCTTGATCTGGCCTTGCGGTCCATAGAGGACCACCTCGAAATCGTTTTCACCCCACAACAGTTCGATATCGTCAAAGCGATAGCGCCCGTCCCCGCGATCGGCCTGATAGGCCCGCAGATCGCCGTTGCGATAGAGTTCCGCGTCCCAACCGGCCGGCAGCGATCCGCTGAGAACCGTGGTCCCGAACCGGCCGGGACGATTGAGCGGCCGGTTGGACAGAAAAGCCCCGCGGCCATAGGCGGCCTGGGCGGAAAGGGCGCTGCGCATGGTATCGACATCGCCCAGCGCCACTTGCGTCGCCTTGAGCGGGCCTGCGAGACCGGCTGCCGGATCGTTGCGAAACAGTCTCACCCGCAGCGAATCGAGGCCCTTGCCGGTGCTCCCCGCCAGGCGCGCGGCATAACTCAGTCCGGCAATCTCCCCGGCGGCAAGGGCTTCAAACTGGGTGTGTGTGGCCGTGCCGCGGGTCCACTGGCCTTGCACCTGCACATCGACCGCGGGCATCCGCCAGGCGCGATAGGGCGTGCGAGCCTGCGGCAGGCTGGCCAGATCAAACTGGGCTAGTTTGGGAGCCTGCAGCCGCGCGGCGCGATTTTTGCGCTCGATCGCCTCAAGGAACGGCAGCTTGCGATCGGATTCGATGATGACGGCAAGGTTCGAAAGGTCGGAGCGGAGTCGCACGCCCATCCAGCCCGACAGGGCCTTGAGATCGACACACCAGCCCTCGGGCGTATCGGCAATGGCGGCCGGTGCCAGGGCGGCCTTGCCGTTCGAAGTCTGGACCGTGCGGGCATCACGATCGAGCGTGAAAACCTGATCCTCTGCAAACAGCCACCCGGTTGCGCGGCGCGACTTTTTGTCCAGTCGCACCGGCAGGTCGAGCGCCTGGATCAGATCGGCAAGGTCAACGCAGATCCCGGTCGGAGTCTGATAGCCGCGCAGGGGCTCACCCAGGCGATATTGCCCGCTGCGCAGTTCAAGCAGCAGCGAATCGTCCTCATTGGCGTGCCATGTGCCGACCTGCGCGTTAGCCGGCGTTTCGGCCCGTGCCGACGCCCCCGCCCCGGCCACGCCAAAGGCCGCCCCGATCAGGACGGCCAGGTGGCGCAGCACGGAGCGAAAGCCCGTCATGGCGTCAGCGCGCGGTCGACCTGCAGGGTCAGCCGGTTCAGTTCAGGCTCGCGGTCAACTCGGCAATCAGCTGGCCGCCGTTTTCCGGCAGCTCGCGATATTCGATCCGGACCGGGCCTTTGACCTTGGCCAGCTAGGCATCGGTCAAGGGAATGCGGATCGTGCGATCCTGAACTTCGGGATAGATCGCCACACCTTTCACAACGAACAGCTGCTCGCTGCCGCGCTTGCCCAGGATCTCGCCATAGACCGAGCGTTGCCCGCTGCGCTGCATATCCAGATCGAGCCACTTGTGCGTGGCATCGCTGCCGAGCCGGGGATTGGCGAGCGTGGCAGACGCCTCGAGCCGGCCCTTGCGGACAAACACCGGGATCGTGATGCCATAGACCGGGGTAAGCCGGATCGAGAGCTGACCGGCGGCAACCTGCTCATCGGCAGCCTCCGGTGTCAGGGCTGGTGGCACGGCCCGAAAGCTCATGTGAACGCGATACTCGCCGTCGGGCAATTCGGGGGCGGGCCGCGCGCTCAGGCGGATCGATTGCGGCTGCCCCGGCAGCAAGGTGATGCGTTTGGGGGCATAGCGCACCATGTCGAGCGCGGCCCGTTCGGTGGCATTTGCCTCGGCCTCGCTCACATCGGCAAAATCGCCATCGTGCTGCATCCGCCGCAGTTCGATCCCGATCCGATAAGTCGCGGGCTGGTTGCCGATATTGCTGAGCACGACCTCGGCATTACCGCTTCCGTTGATGATCACCCGGGTGGGGGCGACCAGCAGATCACCCTGGGCCGTGGCCGGTTGTGCCGCCAGGGCCAGTGGGGCCGCGAGAAGGCCCACCACGGCCCGGCGAACGACGGCAATAAAGGAACTTGGCAAAGACATTGGCGCGAACCCTTTGGCAGACAAAACATCCTGCCGCGGCCTGTCGAGGCAGCCTGCGGCATTCCCCTAAGCCATAGGGTTTTAAGGTTAATTTCCTGATAAGCATGACCGGCACAGCAAAGGGCCGCACCCGCGCTGGCGGATGCGGCCCCTCTGCCATTGAGCTGTAGGGTTCAGCCGCGCCGCCCGCGGGCGGCCAACGGCGACCGGACCTTACTGGTATTCGACCGAAACGGCGAAGGTACCGTTGTAGGCGCCCGAAGCCTGGCCCGAAGCAACCGTCAGCGTGCCGCCGACCGAGAAGTTGGCCGAACCGGTACCACCCAGCTGGAACGCGGCACCCGGATTGCTGTTGAAGCCACCGATCGCCATCGTTTCGGTGCCGCCCGAGCGGGTCAGCGTGGCCGAGGCCGGCAGGCTCACGAGCACGCGGGCATTCGGGCTACCGGTCACCGTGAAGGCGGCCGGAGCGCGGGTGCCGGTCGAAACCAGCGAGCCCGACGAGCTCACGGTCGAGTCCGCATTCACGGTGACGGTGCCACCCGTGTTGGCCGCGATCTGGCCGAAGTTCAGCGCCGAATTGGCCGAGAGGGTCAGCGTGTTGAGCACTTCGGCACTGGCAGTCGCCGTCGCCGAAGTCGCGGCCGAAGCGGCCGAAGCAAACGAAGCGGCGCCCAGGGCGGCGCCGATGAGGGTGATACGAAGCATATTGCGCATAACGAAGATAATCCCTTCCAAGCAGTCTGTGCAGCGACGCCCGAAACGCCGCTCGAATGGATGACAAACCCCCATTCGCAAGTTTGCTTGTAAAATCAATTAGTTGTGGGATTACTTTTCGGTATGGTTAACCAGAGGGTGCCGGACATTAACCTTCTCCCGGCGCCACAAGCCTGATCCACCCGGCCCGGGCTAGATGCCCCCGCCGGTCAGGCGCTGGCAAATCAGGTCAAGCTGATCGAGCGTGCGATAGCGGATCGTCACGGCGCCCGAGCGGGGATCGGCATCGGCGTTGATTCGCACCGACAGCCCCAGAAACTCCTCAAGGTGGGCCTGAACCGCGGCGATATCGGCCGAGGTCGCACTCTCGCGCTCATTCCGGGCGCGCCGCTGGGTTGTCGGCGCGTCCTTGCGCCGGGCCAGCCGCTCCACCTCGCGAACAGAGAGCTGGCGCGAAACCGCCTGACCGGCCAGTTCGGCCGCATTCTCGATCCCGATCAGCGCCCGGGCGTGGCCCATCGACAATTTGCCCGCCTCAACCAGTGCAATCACGCTGTCCGGCAGGGCAAGCAAGCGCTGGAGGTTGGCCACATGGCTGCGGCTCTTGTCGACCAGCTTGGCGATCTCCGCCTGGGTCAGCCCATCGTCTTCGGCCAGACGGTGATAGGCCCGCGCCTCTTCAATCGGGTTGAGATCCTCGCGCTGAAGGTTCTCGATCAGGGCAAGCGCGGTGACTTCGCGCTCATCGAGATCACGCACGATCGCCGGAATTTCATGCAGCTGCGCCCGTTGCGCCGCCCGCCAGCGCCGCTCACCGGCGACCAGGCGCCATTTGCCCACCCCATGCGGGGTCACGATCACCGGCTGGATCACTCCGCGGGCAGCGATTGACGCGGCCAGCTCGGCCAGCGCTGCATCATCGAAATGACGGCGTGGCTGGCCGGGATGCGGCATGATTGCCGCGACCGGCAGCACAGCCAGACCCTCTGCCGGAGCCCTGCTGCCCACGCTTGCCGCCACCGCAGCCACATTGACCAGCGGTTCTTCCCGCCGGGTTTCGCCCAGCAAGGCACCCAGACCCCGCCCCAGCGCCAGTGGCTTTTTCTTGGCCGGAGCCGGCGTGCCAGTGGTCTTCTCGTCGCTCATGCGGCCTTCCTCGATTCGGGCAAACGGGCAATCAATTCACGCGCCAAGGCAATGTAGGCACGGCTCCCGGCGCAGGAATGGTCATAGACCAGCGCCGGCAGGCCATGGCTGGGCGCCTCTGACAAGCGGACATTACGCGGGATCACGGCTTCAAAGACCAGATCGCCCAGGCAGGATCGGACATCTTCTGCAACCTGATCGGTCAGCCGGTTGCGGCGGTCAAACATGGTCAGGGCCACACCGATGATGCCCAGATCCGGGTTGAAACGTTGCTGGACCCGCTCGACGGTCTGCAGCAGCTGGCTCAAGCCCTCCAGCGCAAAAAACTCGCACTGCAAGGGGACCAGCAGGGTATCCGCGGCGCAAAGGGAGTTCAGGGTGAGCAGGCCCAACGAAGGTGGGCAATCGATCAGGCAGATGTCATGCTGGCCCGAATCGGTGGCCAGCGCCCGGGCAAGCCGCTCGGTCCGATTTTCGACCGCGACAAGCTCAACCTCCGCGCCAGACAAATCAACCGTGGCCGGGACAATATCGAGACCGGGAATCCGGGTCGGCACGACACATTCGCTCAGCGCAACCTGATCGACCAGCAGATCATAGGTCGTGCCTTCGCGTTCGTTGGCCGCAATGCCAATCCCGGTCGAGGCATTGCCCTGGGGGTCAAGATCGACCAGTAGCACCTTCCAACCCGTCGCTGCGAGCGCCGTGGCAAGGTTGATCGCCGTGGTGGTCTTGCCCACCCCGCCCTTCTGGTTAGCGATCGCCATGCGGATCACGATTTCTTCCCCTTCTTGCCCAGCAACTGGCCAACAATAACGCCTGCTTCAGGATCGGTCAGCGATTGTTCCACGTGGAACAGATGATCCCACCCCTTGAGCTCTGACAGTTCCTGCTGCGCTGAACGCCCTTTGGGCAACAGGTAGACCGTGTCCTTTGTGGAAAAGCGTGCGGATAGCGCAAGCAATCGGTCGAATGGAGCAAAAGCGCGTGCCGAAATGACGCGGGCGGGACGCGATTCCACCAGTTCGAGCCGTGATCCGAGGACCCGGGCCTTGTCCAGCCCCAGGGCGATTCGCGCCCGTTCAAGCCAGTCGATCCGCCGGCTGCGCGATTCGACCATGATCACCTCGCATTCGGGCCGTAGCGCAGCGATTACCAGGCCGGGGAAACCCGCGCCCGTCCCGAGATCGAGCCAGGGCGACGAGGTTTCACGTGAAACATGGGCCAGCAATTGGGCCGAATCGACAATGTGCCGCTGCCAGACCATCGCCAGACTGGCCGCCGCCACCAGGTTTTGACGATCATTCTCTTCACGCAACAGGGCAATGAGGCGGGCGATCCGGTCGGCCGCGACCCCATCCCATTCGGGCAGGGTTTCCAGCCAGAGCCGGGCCTGCTGTTCGGTTTCAATCATGCGGCCAGATCCGAACGACGACGGGCATGGACAAGCAGCGCCGCCAGGGCTGCGGGTGTGATCCCGGGCAGGCGCCCCGCCGCTGCCAATGTCGCCGGTTTGGCGCGGCTCAGGCGTTCGACCATTTCGCGGGAAAGTCCCGGAATCGCCTCATAGGGAAAGTCATCACCTAGCGGCAGCCCCTCACCAGCGCGCAGATCGGCCAGCTCGCTGTCTTGCCGGGCAAGATAGGGGGCATAGGCGGCATCTTCGGCCAGCTCGGCGGCAAGCTCCGGATCTTCACGGAAATCAAGTTCAAGCCATGGTGACAGCGCGGCCATGTCGACCCCGGAGAAGCGGAGCCATTCGCGCAGAGGCAGGCGGCCAACGTCGCCGCGAACCGGCAGGCCTGCACTCAGCAATTCATGACCTGTGACGGCGGCATCAAGCCCTTTGTCCAACCGCTCGCGCAAGGCCTCGCGGCGCGCAAACCAGGTCGCGCGCGGCTCCGAAACACATCCCGTCGCAATGGCCAGAGGCGTGAGCCGGGTGGTCGCATTGTTGGCGCGAAGGCGAAGGCGATATTCGGCCCGGGCCGTCAGCATCCGATAAGGCTCGCTAACGCCATGCAGCGTCAGGTCATCAATCATCACGGCCATATAGGAATTGGCGCGATCAAGCTGGATCGGCTCCCGTCCCAGCACTGCTGCGGCAGCCGACATCCCGGCCACCAGACCCTGGGCGGCGGCTTCCTCATAACCCGTGGTGCCGTTGATCTGGCCAGCGCAATAGAGCCCCGGCATAGCCCGCAGCTCCAGGCTGGTGCGAAGTGCGCGGGGATCGATGTGATCATATTCGACCGCATAGCCCGGCACGACCATGTCAACCTGCTCCAACCCTTCCATCGTCCGCAGCATGGCCAGCTGGACATCAGCCGGCAGCGAGGTGGAAATGCCATTGGGATAGACCAGATGGGTATCAAGGCCCTCGGGCTCCAGGAACACCTGGTGCCCGTCGCGGTCGCCGAACCGGTGGATCTTGTCCTCGATCGACGGACAATAGCGCGGCCCCTGCGCCCCGATCGCACCCGAAAACAGTGGTGACCGGTGGAGATTGGCGCGGATGACGTCATGGCTGCGGGCATTGGTGCGGGTGATCGCACAGAACACCTGCGGCAAGGCCCGCCCCGCCCCGCCATGCTCGGGCGGCAAAGCCGACATGGTCCAGTGCTCGGCGTCAGACGGCTGCTCTTCAAGGCGGGCCCAGTCAATCGTCCGACCATCGAGCCGGGGTGGGGTCCCGGTCTTCAACCGCGCCATGGGAAGGTCCGCGTCGCGCAATTGGGCGGCAAGCCGTTGGGCCGATGACTCACCGATCCGGCCGCCGATGATCCGCTCTTCACCGCGGAACAGCACGCCGCCGAGGAAGGTGCCGGTGCATAGCACAACCGCGCCAGCGGCCAGCGCAGTGCCGTTGGCGAGGTCGATTCCCGTCACCCGTCCCCCGGCGAGACGGAGTGCGGCAGCTTCACCCTCGATCAGCGTCAGCGCCCCTTGTTGGCCGAGCAGCTGCTGGACCGCGGCCTTGAAGCGCTTGCGATCCGCCTGGACGCGCGGCCCCTGCACCGCGCTGCCCTTCGAGCGGTTGAGCATTCGATAATGGATCGCCCCGGCATCCGCGGCCCGGGCAATGATTCCGTCACAGGCGTCGACCTCCCGCACGAGATGGCCTTTGCCCAGCCCGCCAATCGCCGGGTTGCAACTCATCGCCCCGATCGCATCAAGGTCAAAGCTGACGAGCGCGGTGCGCGCGCCCATCCGCGCGGCAACGGCGGCCGCTTCAACCCCGGCGTGTCCGCCGCCGACAACGATGATGTCAAACTGGTCCATGACTTTGGGAGGCTCTAGCCGAGCGATGTTTCACGTGGAACAGGTTTTGCGCGCCGAGGCCTATTTGCCAATGCAGAAGCGCCCGAACAGGGCATCGAGCATATCTTCGGTCGTGGTTCGCCCCAGCAAGGCATCGAAGGAAACCCGCGCCAGACGCAAGGCTTCACCGACGAGCAAGGGATCCGTTTCATCCTCCGCCGCCTGAAGCGCGCGCGCAGCATCGCGCAACAGGTCATGCTGGCGCTGGTTCAAGGCGGCCTCACCAGGCTTGGGCAGGGCCGCCCGGGCTGTCGTCACCAGATCGTCAATCAGCGCTTCAACACCCTCACCATTGACCGCCGAGACGCGGTGGCGCGGATAGCGTTTTGCTGCACCTTGTGGGCGGTCGCACTGTGCAGCGATCTCCCAGGCCCCGGCCGGCCCCTCTCCTTCAGGCCCAAGCCAGAGGACAAGATCCGCCCGGTCAAGCGCCTCAAGCGCGCGTTCGATCCCGATGGCTTCGACGACATCGTCGGTCACATCATGCAGTCCGGCCGTATCGGCGAACAGGAACGGGATTCCGGCATAGCCGACGGGCCGGGTCAGGACATCGCGGGTCGTCCCCGCAATCGGCGTTGCAATGGCCGCTTCCGATTGCACCAAGACATTGAAAAGTGTGCTTTTTCCTGCATTTGGCGGGCCTGCGATGACCACGCGAAAGCCTTCGCGGAGGGTCTCGGCACGCGGACGGGACAGCCAGCCTGCCAGATCCCCGCGCAAGGCATCGACCCGTTGCAGGAAATCGCCCGGCAGGGTGGCCACATCATCCTCATCGGCAAAATCGAGCACGGCCTCAACCGCAGCGGACAGGCCCAACAGCCGCTCGCGCCACTGTTCAACCTGCTGCGAGAAGGCCCCGCCGGCCATGGCCAGCGCCGATTGGCGCTGGAGCTCGGTTTCTGCGGAAAGGAGATCAGCCAAGCCCTCTGCCTCGGCCAGATCGATCCGGCCGTTGGCAAAGGCGCGGCGGGTGAATTCACCCGGGTCCGCGGCCCGCAGGCCGGGGATCTCCGCCAAGGCCTCCCCCACCGCGGCCACCACGGCCCGGCCGCCATGAAGGTGCAGTTCGGCGATATCCTCACCCGTCGCCGTGTTCGGGCCGGGCAACCACAGGACCAGCGCCCGATCCAGCAGGGCGCCGGCCGCGTCGCGCAGGGTGGCAGCCACGGCGCGACGCTCTGGCGGCAGACGACCGGCGAGCTGCTGCAAGGCCGCCCCCGCCGCGGGTCCGCTGATCCGGACCACGGCAATGGCCGCAGGCGGCGCACCGCTCGACAGGGCAAAAATCGTGTCAGCCATGATCCATCGAACGGACCTTGAAGGGGTCAGTCCTCGCTCTTCTTTTTGGTTCCAGCTGCAAAGGCGGCGCCGTTCTCAACGAATTGCTGGAACAGCTTGAGCCCCATCTGGCCCATCGGCGCGATATTCTTGGCGATGTCCTGGATCTGGTCAACATTGCCAGCCCCCTTCATCGCCTTGGCAATCGCCTCGACATAGAACTGGTTGGCCTTGCCGACATCGGGCAGGCCCAGGAACGAACGCGCCTCTTCGGGGGTACAGTCAATCTCGACATTGATCTTCATCATGGTCTCCTTGCCCCAACGCCAGTCTCATCGGCCCAGTTCCGTCCCTGACGCTGGCACAGGGTCTTGGCAAAGTCCATCCGGGCGACCTATTGGAACGGCAAGATCGCAGACCCTTCGCGGAGCTTTACCCATGGCCACCAACACCCAGTTTCCATCGCTTGACGGCACCGCACAGGTTCCGGCCTATATCGCCCGGCCCGCCAGCACCCCCAAGGCGGCGATCATCGTCATCCCGGAAATCTTCGGGGTGAACCCCGGCATCCGCCAGAAGTGCGACAGCTGGGCCAACGACGGCTATCTGGCCATGGCGCCGGATATCTTCTGGCGCTTTGCCCCCGGCGTGGAACTTGATCCCGACGTGCCCGAGCAGCTCCAGGAAGCCTTTGGCTATTTCGGGCAATATGATCCCGATCTCGGCATTCAGGATATCGAGGCGGCGATCCACCACATCCGCCGCAGCGAAGGTGTGAGCAAGGTTGGCCTGGTCGGCTACTGCCTGGGCGGACGCCTGGCCTATATGGCAGCCGCGCGGACCGATATCGATGCCTCGGTGGGCTATTACGGCGTGATGATTGACCAGATGCTGGGTGAGAGCCACGCCATCGCCAATCCGCTAATGCTGCATATCCCGACCGCTGACCACTTTGTCGGGCCGGAAGCACAAGCGGCGATCCATGCCGGGCTGGACAGCCACCCCAAGGTGACGCTGCACGACTACGAAGGGCTGGATCATGGCTTTGCCGCGGAAATGGGCGACCGCCGCGACGAGGCTGGCGCCCAGCTGGCCGACGGGCGGACCCGTGCCTTCCTGGCGGCCAACCTAGCCTGAACTGTAGCTGCCGATAGCCTGGAAAATCCGCGTGATCGCCGCGCGGTCTTCATCCGGCACTTCGGGCCGCCAGATCTCGAACAGCAGGACGACGCGGCGTTGCGGCCCGTCGTTCTTCGCCTCGTGCTCGATCGAATCGTCGAAGACCAACGGCACGCCAGGCTCCCAGCCGCGCGTCTCGCTGCCGACGCGCAACCAGCAGTTGGGCGCGGTCAGCACCGGTATGTGACAGATCAGCCGGGTGTTGAGCATGCCGCAATGCGGCTTGATATGCGTGCCGGGCAGCAGGCTGGACCAGTGGGCATTGGGCGAACGGCCGGGAATCTGCGGCAGCGGGGCCAGGGCCAAGGCCGCCATGGTCGCCGGGCAGCGCGCCGCGTTGTCTTCCACCACGGCCCCATCGCGCCAGAAGTAGAAAGCCGACCAGTCCTTGCGCTCCAGCAGGTGGTTGGCCGGAGCCGGCCGGTCCGGGTTATGGCGGACATAGGGATCGAACCCCGTGTCGCCCGCCGCCATCACCGCGGCCAGTTCTTCCTGCATCGCCGGAACATGGGCGAGCATGGCCTCCAGCCAGGGGAACTGGGCCGGATCGTAAAACCGCCGCTGCGGCAGGCCGGGATAATAGAACATGGTCGGCTGCTGGAGGTCGATCCGCCGCTTGCCGGTCAACAGGTCAACCGCTTCGCGCATCGCCGGGCTCAGGTTATCGCCCAGTTCGTCCAGCAGATGCCCGGTGAAGTCATTGCTGGCCCGGGCCAGGAAGTCTTTCGCGTGGGCCTCCAGCTGGGCAAGCTCGGGGGGGACATGGCCATCAAACGCCATCTGCGCCTGGGCCGTGCGATAAAAACTGGTCGCGGCGCGGGCATCACCCGCCCGTTCGCGCAGCAGCCCTTTCAGCAGGAGCGCGCCGACATCGCGCTTGTCCCGAACAAGCTGGCGGTCAATCGCCACCTCGGCCGCATCAGCCTGGCCCAGCGCGAGTTCGGCATTGGCCAGTGCCATCCAGGGGAAATCTTCGGGCGGCGACGCCGAGGCGACCTGCCGCAACAGCTCTGCCGCGCGGGCCACGTCACGCGCCGCAAGCGCCTGCATACCCTGGGTGATGATCGTGCGGATTTCGCTGTTCATGGCCAAGCATAGGTCAGGCTGGAACTTTTCCGCAAGTCACGCCACTATCGCGCCTGACCTGAGTGGAGGAGGTACCTGATGTCCAAACACCCCGGCGTGGCTGCCTGGCATGCCTATATCGGTAATGAAACGGCCGAAGCGCTTGATGCGATGCTGGCTGACGATGCGGTGTTCCATTCGCCGGTGGTGCATACCCCGCAAGTGGGCAAGGCGATCGTCAGCAAATACCTGCTGTCCGCCGCCAAGGTGCTCAACGGTGATAGCTTTGCCTATGTCCGGGAACTGGTCGACGGCGATAACGCCCTGCTCGAATTCGTGAGCGAGATTGACGGGATCAAGATCAACGGAATCGATCTAATCCGGTTCGACAAGAACGGAAAAATCATTGATTTCAAGGTTATGGTCCGCCCGATCAAGGCGGTCAACAAGCTGTGGGAGATGATGGCCGCACAGCTGCAGGCGGCGGGATAACCCGCCGCCCGCGCTGGAACTTTACTGGTTCATCGTCGCGAAGAAGTCTTCGTTGGTCTTGGAATCCTTCATCTTGTCGAGGAGGAATTCCATCGCGTCGATCGTGCCCATCTGCATCAGGATGCGGCGCAGGACCCACATCTTGGAGAGCTTGTCCTTGCCGACCAGCAGCTCTTCCTTGCGGGTGCCGGACTTGCCGACATCGAGCGCCGGGAAGATGCGCTTGTCCGCAACCTTGCGGTCGAGCACGATTTCCGAGTTACCGGTGCCCTTGAACTCTTCGAAGATCACTTCGTCCATGCGGCTGCCGGTATCGATCAGCGCCGTGGCGATGATCGAGAGGCTGCCGCCTTCCTCGATATTGCGGGCCGCACCGAAGAAGCGCTTGGGGCGCTGCAGGGCGTTGGCGTCGACACCGCCGGTCAGCACCTTGCCCGAGCTGGGCACAACCGTGTTGTAGGCGCGGCCCAGGCGGGTGATCGAATCGAGCAGGATCACCACGTCGCGCTTGTGTTCGACCAGGCGCTTGGCCTTTTCGATCACCATTTCGGCCACCTGGACGTGGCGCGTGGCGGGTTCGTCAAAGGTGGAGGAGATCACTTCGCCCTTCACCGAACGCTGCATGTCGGTCACTTCTTCCGGGCGTTCATCGACCAGCAGCACCAGCAGGAACACTTCCGGGTGATTGTCGGTGATCGCCTTGGCGATGTTCTGCAGCAGCACGGTCTTGCCGGTGCGCGGCGGGGCGACGATCAGGGCGCGCTGGCCCTTGCCCTGCGGGCTGATGATATCGATCACGCGGGCCGACTTGTCCTTGACCGTCGGATCAAGCGTATCGAGATTCAGACGCTCATCGGGATAGAGCGGCGTCAGGTTATCGAAGTTGACGCGGTGACGGACCACTTCGGGTTCATCAAAGTTGATGCTGATCAGCTTGGTGATCGCGAAATAGCGTTCGCCATCCTTAGGCGCGCGGACTTCGCCTTCCACCGTATCGCCGGTGCGCAGGCCCCATTTGCGGACCTGGTTGGGCGATACGTAGATATCGTCCGGACCGGCGAGATAGTTCGCTTCCGGGCTACGCAGGAAGCCAAAGCCGTCGGCCAGCACTTCGATCGTGCCCTGCCCGATGATTTCCTCGCCATCCTCGGCCAGTTCCTTGAGGATCGCGAACATCAGATCCTGACGGCGCATCGTCGATGCGGCTTCAACCTCAAGCTCTTCGGCCATCTCGACCAGCTCGGCGGGGGTTTTCTTCTTGAGTTCCTTAAGGTGCATTGTCTTTGTATTTCCGGTATTTGCTGGACGCACGCTGGCGTCAGGCAGGCTGTGATGGCCGGTCGATCGATGGGCTTGGAGAAAGCGGATCGCGGCGCGTCATGATGATCGCGCGCCCTTGCCGGGTGGTGATCAGATAGGCCTTTGGTGGCAGTGGGTCAACGCTGCTGAATCAGATCGGTTTGACGATCACCAGGATCGCAATCAGCACCGTGGCGATGCCCGGCACTTCATTCAGGATGCGCAGCCGCTTGCCCTCCAGTCGACGCTGGCCGCGCGCAAGGTCAGCCGCATAACCGGCCATCCAGACGTGATAGGCGCTGAGGATCAGCACGATCCCCAACTTGGCGTGGAACCACGGCTGGGTGAAGGCCCCGATCGACAGCGCCAGGGCCAGCCCCAGCGCCCAGGTGACCGCCATGGCCGGCCACAGGATGATCCGCAGCAGGCGGCGCTCACGATCAACCCAGCGGGCTTCCTCGGGCGAGCCGGGCTCGGCCTCCTGATGGTAGACGAAAAAGCGCGGCAGCATGAACAACCCCGCCATCCAGAAGATCACGAACGTGACATGGCCAGCCTTGAGCCACAGATAGGTCATCGAGAGCACCCACGATAGCATTGGCACAGCATACTAGCGCTTCCAGCCGCGCACCAGCGCCAGCAATTGCCCGACATGCTCGACCGGGGTGGTCTGGCCGATGCCGTGGCCCAGATTGAACACGTGCGGACGATCGGCGAAGGCATCGAGGATGCGCAGCGCCTGCCGTTCCAGTTCCTCACCGCCAGCGAGCAGCAGCAAGGGATCGAGATTGCCCTGCACCGGCATACCAGTGGGCAATTCGCGCGCAGCCCAGAACGGATCGATCGTTTCATCGATCCCGATCGCGTCGACCCCGGTTTCGCGGGCATAGGCCGCCAGCTTTTCGCCCGCACCTTTCGGGAAGCCGATCACCGGCACATCCGGGAAGCGGGCCTTGAGCTGACGGACGATCGCCGCATTGGGGGCGATAACCCAGCGCTCGAATTCGCTGGGCGCCAGGCTGCCGGACCATGAATCAAACAGCTGCACGGCTTCGGCGCCGGCCTGGATCTGGCCGATCAGGTATTCCACCGTCACGGCAACAATCGCATCGATGATGGCCTGGAATCCGACCCGATCGCGATAGGCCAGCGCGCGGGTATCGTGCTGGTCGCGGCTGCCCTCGCCCGCCACCATATAGGTTGCCACGGTCCACGGGCTGCCGGCAAAGCCCAGCAGCGTCTTGTCAGCAGGCAGCGCCGCCTTCACCTGGCGCACCGTCTCGTAAATCGGGCTGAGCCGCTCTGGCACAGCCGAGAGGCTATCGAGCGAGGCGTCAAGCAATCGCGGCGAGAGGTGGGGACCTTCGCCAACCAGGAACTGCAGGTCCTGGCCCATGGCATAGGGCACGATCAGGATATCGGAGAACAGGATCGCGCCATCGAACCCGAAGCGGCGAATTGGCTGGAGCGTGATCTCGGCCGCGGCTTCGCTGTCATAGACCAGGTTCAGGAACCCGCCCTTGCTGGCCCGCAGCGCGCGGTATTCGGGCAGGTAACGCCCGGCTTGGCGCATCAGCCAGACTGGCCGCTCAGTCGTGTTCTCGCCAGACAGGGTACGAAGCAGCAAACCGGGCATTTCGGATTCCAATCCAATTCAAATTAGATTCTTAAAAGGTTTTTGTAGGTTGTTGGCCCTGTGGAAAGCGGGGATTGGCGCTCCCTTGCCTGAATTGTCCCGGACTGAACAGGGGCAAGCGTAGTTGCGAATCCGGTTCGGTCCGCGTCAAGCGAAGGTTGTACCCACTGTCCCCAGCCTGTGGGAATCGTTTTCCCCTTGTCCACAAGCTCTGGGCGGACTGGCCGGAAGCGGGCAGGGAATCTGTCCCCGAACTTGTCCGGCGGCTTGTCCCGTGGTTTATGCGTCAGACTGTCCACAGGGGTCTCCTCCAAGCCCAATGCCGCGCCTCCACCTTCATCTCCTGTCCGATTCCACCGGCGAAACGCTGGAGATGATCGCCAAGGCCGCCCTGGCCCAGTTCGAAGGGGCGGAGGTCAGCCGGCATTTCTGGCCGATGGTCCGCTCGCTCCAGCATCTGGACCGGATCATGGGTGAGGTGGCCGCCAATCCTGGTCTGGTGTTCTTCACCCTCGCCAATGCCGACATTCGCGTGCGACTGGAAGAGCGGTGCCGCGCGCTCGGCCTGCCGGTCGTCCCCGTGCTTGACCGGGCGGTGGATGCGCTGGAGGCAGCGCTCGGCCAGCATCCCCACGCCCGGCCGGGCCGCCAGCACGCGATGGACGATGCCTATTTCGCCCGGGTTGATGCGATTCACTATACGATCGCCCACGATGATGGTGTGGCCTGGGAAGACTGGGAAGAGGCCGACATCGTCCTCGCCGGGGTCTCGCGCAGTTCGAAAACGCCGACATCGATCTATCTCGCCAACCGCGGCTACAAGGTGGCCAATATCCCGATTGTGGTCGAAAGCCCGCCGCCTCCCGCCCTGTTCGGGCTGAAGCATCCGCTGGTGATCGGGCTGACCACGGCGCCCGAACGGCTGGTGCAGGTGCGGCGCAATCGCCTGCTCTCGCTCAATCAGGCGCCCGAAACGGCCTATGTCGATCAGGATAATGTTACCCGCGAAGTGCAGTATGCACGGCGGATGTTTGCCGATAACGGCTGGCCGGTGATCGACGTCACCCGCCGCTCGATCGAGGAAACTGCCGCCGCCGTGATCAATATCTACAACGAAGCCAATCCCGCGGAGAAGCAGCGATGAGCGCGCTGGTGCTCGCCTCGCAGAGTGCTTCGCGCAAGGCGATGCTGACCGATGCCGGGGTGGCATTTGCGGCGCGCGCGGCGGATCTTGATGAACGCGCGCTGGAAGCCGGCCTGACGGGCGCCGCACCGGGCGAAGTGGCCCTGGCCCTGGCGCGGGCCAAGGCTCTGGCTGGCGCCGCGCAGGCCCCGGCCAACTGGGTGCTGGGTAGCGATTCGCTGGTCTCGGTTGAAGGGCGGCGCTTCGACAAGCCGCGCAGCCGCGACGAAGCCGCCGAGCACCTGCGGTTCTTCTCCGGCAAGGTGATGGAACTGCACAGCGCGGCGGCGCTGGCCCGCGCAGGGCAGGTTGATTGGGATCATGCTGATGTGGCGCGGCTCAAAGTCCGGGACCTGTCGGACTGCTTTATCGAGAGCTATCTCGCCGCCGAATGGCCCGCGGTCAGCGGCTGTGTGGGGGTGTTCCGGATCGAGGCGCTGGGCGTGCAACTGTTCGAAGCGATCGAGGGCAGCCATTTCACCGTACTCGGCATGCCGCTGCTGCCGGTGCTGGCCGCGCTGCGGGCGCGTGGAGTGCTGCCGGCATGAGCAAGCCCTATGCCGAAGTGATCGGCGATCCGATTGCCCAGTCGAAAAGCCCGGTGATTCACGGGTTCTGGCTGGGCCTGCGGGGAATCGATGCCGACTATCGCCGCTGTCATGTGACGGCCGATGGCTTGCCGGCCTATCTGGCTGAACGGCGCGGCGATGATTTGTGGCGGGGATGCAATGTCACCATGCCGCACAAGCAGGCGATCATGCCGCTGCTGCACCGGATCGATCCCGAAGCGGCCCGCATTGGCGCGGTCAACACCGTGGTGCGCGCAGCCGATGGCACGCTGACCGGTTATAACACCGATGCGCCGGGCTTTCTGGAACCGGTCCAGCCGCTGCTGGGCGAGGAACCCTTCCGGTTTGCCTATGTGATCGGCACGGGCGGCGCAGCGCGGGCAATCATCGATGCGCTGTTCCACGCCGAATTCATGATCTGGTCGATCAGCCGCAACCCGGCCAAGGCCAAGGCCGAATTCAGCCGCTATCTGGGCGATGATCCCGAATTCTACATCGATCTGGCCGAACTCAAGCCGGGCGCGCTACGTCTGGCGGATTCCGAAGTGTTCAGCCTGATCGCCAACGCCACGCCGCTGGGCATGACCGGGCATGATCCGCTCGACCTGCCCTGGGGCGGGTTCCTGGCCAATGCCATCGTCTATGACATCGTCACCTCGCCTGCGGACACCGCCTTGCTGCAGCAGGCCCGGGCGCAGGGGCTGGCCACGATTGATGGCCTGGCCATGCTGATCGGGCAGGCGGCGGTCGCCTTTGAAAAGTTCTTCGGCCAGCCCGCCCCGCGCGATCACGATGCCGAATTGCGCTGGTTGATGACGCAGTGAGCCGCCCGTTCATCCTGGGGCTGACCGGCTCGATCGGAATGGGCAAGTCGGCCGTGGCGGCTATGTTGCGCGGGCTGGGTGTGCCGGTGTTCGATGCCGATGCCGCGGTGCACGAATTGCAGGGCCCCGGCGGCACCTGCCTGGCCCCGATCGAGCGGGCCTTTCCCGGCACCACCGGCCCGAACGGGGTCGATCGGCAAAAGCTGGGCGCGGCGGTCTTTGGCAATCCGGAGGCGCTCAAGCGGCTCGAATCGATCGTCCACCCCGAAGTCGGCGAAATGCGCCGCGCCTTCCTGGCGGACAACGCCAATGCCCCACTGATCGTTTTCGATATTCCCCTGCTGTTCGAGAAGACCGGTAATCATGGGCTTGATGCCGTGGTCGTGGTCTCTGCATCCGCCGAGCAGCAGCGTGAGCGCGTGCTGGCCCGACCCGGGATGACTGAGGAAAAGTTTGCCCAGATCCTCAAGCTGCAGGTGCCCGATGCCGAGAAGCGCGCGCGCGCCGATTACGTGATCGATACCGGCACTTCGCTGGCGGAAACGCGGCATGCGGTGCAGCAGCTCGTCCACGCAATCGTTTCGGATCCGATTTAGTCGATTCGGCCCCTTGCCAGCGGCGAAAGCTGCGCCGATATCAGTCTGGTAATGCGCGAGATCATCTTCGACACCGAAACCACGGGGCTCGATCCCAGGAGCGGTGACCGGCTGGTGGAAATCGGCTGCGTCGAAATGGTCAATCGGGTCACGACCGGCGCGACCTTCCATTGCTATATCAATCCTGACCGCGATATGCCCGCCGCCGCCGAAGCGGTGCACGGCCTGTCCGCCACCTTCCTGTCAGACAAGCCGCGCTTCCACGAAAAAGCCGCCGAATTCCTTGAATTCATCGGCGATTCGATGCTGGTGGCGCACAATGCCGGGTTCGATTTCGGCTTCATCAACATGGAGCTGGAAAAGTGCGGGCTTGATCCCCTGGGGCGTGAGCGCATGATCGATACGGTCGCCCTTGCCCGGATCCGGCACCCCGGCGCCAAGAACTCGCTCGATGCGCTCTGCACCCGCTATGGCATCGACCGCAGCCATCGCACGCTGCACGGTGCCTTGCTTGACGCCGAACTGCTGGCGCAGGTCTATGTCGAGCTGACCGGCGGCCGCCAGATCGGCCTGGAACTTGCGGCCGAGGCTGCTGGTGCCGATCTGGCCGAACCGGTTGTCCGCGTGCAGCGCGATCGACCCTTGCGCGCGGCCCGGCCCCATGCGCCCAGCGAGGAAGAGCTTTCCGCCCACGCCCAGTTTCTCGACACGCTCAAGGAGCCACTCTGGAGAGCTTGAGCAGGTCGGGATGATACCAAGGAGAAGTCTTATGGATATCCGCGTTTCCGGCCACCAGGTTGATACCGGCGAGGCTCTTCAGGCCCACGCCCAGGAACGGCTTTCCGGGATTGTCGGCAAGTATTTCTCCCGGGCGCTCTCTTCCACCATCACGTTCAACCGCGCACCGGCCGGGGCGTTTCGCGCCGATATCGTCACCCATGTGATGCAGGGACTGGTGCTGAAGGGGGCCGGGATCGCCCACGATGCCCATGTCGCCTTCGATCAGGCCGCCGAAAAGATCGACAAGCAGCTGCGCCGTTACAAGCGCCGGCTGAAGGATCGGCACGAGGCGGCCCAGCACGCGGTGAAGACGGAAGAGGCGGCCTATACCGTCTTCGTCGAACCCGATGCCGAGATGGAAGAGGTGACGATCGATGCCCCGGTCGTGATCGCCGAAACGCGGGTCGACGTGCCCGAGGCGACCGTTTCCGATGCAGTGATGATGCTGGACCTGCGCAATACCAACGCCCTGCTGTTCAAGAACGCCGGCACCGGGCGGCACAATATGGTCTACCGCCGCGGGGACGGTTCGATCGGGTGGGTTGAACCTTCCTGACCAAGGGTATAAGGGGCGGCAACCTTTGGTAGGGGTGAGGGGTTGATGGTGCGGACGCGATTCCGCCGCCCTTGCCCCTTGGCCGTGCCAAGCCCACCAGTTTCGGACATTTCCTACTGCCATGACCGGACTTTTCACGCTCTCGCCCGATGCTGTTGCAACTGTGAGCGCAGACAGCAAACAAGCGATTCTTGAGCAGCTCGCGCAGCGATTCGCCTCGGTTTACAGCCTCGATCCGGTCACCGTGCTTGAGCGGATCGAAGAACGTGAGCGGCTGGGCAGCACCGGTTTTGGCCGCGGCGTGGCGATCCCGCATGCGCGCCTGCCCGGCCTGCCGCGCCCGGTGGCGGTGTTCCTGCGGCTGGATGCGCCGGTGGCCTTCGATGCCGCCGATGGCATGCCGGTTGGCCTGGTGTTCGGCCTGCTTTCGCCGGAATCGGCGGGTGCCGCGCACCTTCACGCCCTCGCCGCGATCAGCCGGATGATGCGCGATGAAGCCATGCACGCGGCCCTGGCCGAAGCGCCCGGTGCCGAGGCGCTCTACGCCCTGCTAGCCAATGTCATCGATCGCGACGCCGCCTGAGGCTTCGTCCAGCGGCGCTGCGGTTCACTGGCGCGCGCTGGAAAGTCTCTATGCATCGGCGCCGGTCAACCGGCTGTTCGATTCAGCGCTGCAGGTGACCGGTGCAGGCACGGCGCAGATTGCCTTCACGGTTGATGAAAGCTGCTTTCATGCGGCCGGCGCGGCGCATGGCACTGTCTATTTCAAGATGCTGGATGATGCGGCCTTCTATGCCGCCAACACTCTCATCACCGACCGCTTCCTGCTGACCACGGCTTTCAACCTGCATTTCACCAAGCCGGTGCGGGCGGGTCGGGTCGTGGCAGAAGGGCGCTGGGTTTCGGGTCGCAAGCGCGTGCTGGTGGCGGAAAGCCGGCTGGTCGATGCCGAGGGGGAAGAGATCGGCCGCGGCACCGGCACCTTCATGCGCAGCCGGATCGCGCTGTCGGGCCTGCCCGGTTATGCCGCCGGGCTGCAGGCGGCGGCGCTCTGAGCGGGGAACCACGCCTGCCCGCGCACCTTGAGGTCGGCGCGCTGATCCGCCGGGCCGGCGCGGAAGGCGGCTTCGCCAGCGTGCTCCAGAAAGGCGAACCCCATGCCGGGACGATTCTGGTGGTCCTGACCGAGCGCGGGCAGGACGCGCGCGGCTATGAACGGATGCCCCGGGCCGATGCCAGCCGTGACTGGGAATTGGCGCGCCGCGAAGACCCGGACAACAAAACCGAATTCCAGGAATGGCTTGATCGCCGCGGCAAACAGGACCCGGACCTGTGGATTGTTGAACTGGACATCGCGAACGGTGAACGGTTCATCGGAATAACCTGAAGCCTTAATTGACTCTGCTGCACTGCGGAATCATGGGGCCGGACCTTTGTTTGTGCGCAGGCGGCGCGGGTGGGCGATCCAGCCTTTCGCGCTAGCACGCAGACGGGGGACAACCGGCAGGTTTTTCGGCCGGGGGCAGTTTGATTTCGGTTTTCCAGCCCCCGTCCCAGCCTGTGTCAGGTCGGTCCACCGCCCAATAAGACGGACGAATGCACCGCATTCAGAACAGTACCAATCTTAACCGCGCCAGCCTGCTTGCTGTCGTGGCCACTGCGACGATGATTCTTGCCAGCGCCGATGGTTCTGGCGCAGCAGCCGAGGCGCTCAAGCCCGCTGCGATCCAGGCGGAACCCGCCACCTCCACCATTTCCCAGCCGGTGATCCAGCCGCTGCCCCAGGCCCAAGTGCCGGGCGATGCCGCTGTTGCCGCAGCTGAAGAAGCCCCCCGCGCTGCCAGCCTGGCTGATCTTGTCGCCCAGCAGCCGGAGCCGGCCGAACTCTCGCGCGAGCTCAACTGCCTCGCCAGCGCAATCTATCACGAAGCCAAGAGCGAAACGCTCAATGGCCAGCTCGCCGTGGGCCGCGTGATCGTGTCGCGCTCCAAGTCGGGCCGTTTCCCGGATTCCTATTGCGGTGTGGTGTTCCAGCCGTCGCAGTTCTCGTTTGTGCGCGGCAACAGCCTGCCGGCGGTGCCCAAGGCTTCGCGCCAGTGGAAGAACGCCGTGGCCGTGGCCCAGATTGCCCATGAAGGCAGTTGGCGCAGCCCGGTTGAAGGCGCGCTGTATTTCCACGCGGCCTTTGTCAGCCCGGGCTGGCGGCTGACCCGCATGGCGCGGGTCGATAACCACGTGTTCTATCGCTAAGCGGGTTGGGGGGCTGCGGCCCCCCTTCTTGTATCAATCGGCCGGGTCGATCTCGATCCAGATCGGTGCGTGGTCGCTGGCCTTTTCGCGGCCGCGATAATCCTTGTCGACCCCGCAGGCCTTCAACCGATCGGCCAGTTCGGGCGAGAGCAGGGCATGGTCGATCCGGAAGCCGTGATCGCGTTGCCAGGCGCCCGCCTGGTAATCCCAGAAGGTCCAGATGCCGCCACCCGGATTGTGCGTGGCGATCGCATCGGTCCAGCCATCGGCGAGGAGCCGCATATAGGCATCGCGCGATTCGGGCTGCATCAGCGCGTCATCCGCCATCGCCGCTGGCGCCCAGACATCGCGATCGGTCGGGATCACGTTGTAATCGCCCAGCACCACGGCTGGCACTTCCTCAGCCTGAATCGCCTTCATGCGCGCGCGGAGGCGCTCCATCCAGGCCAGCTTGTAATCGAATTTCGGCCCCGGCTGGGGATTGCCGTTGGGCAGGTATATGTTGACCACGCGGGTGTCGAACACCTCGACTTCCAGATAGCGCGCGTGCTCGTCGGTCGGATCGCCGGGCAGGCCCTGCTGGATCACCTGGGGCGTCGTACCATCAGCCAGGATCGCGACGCCGTTGAAGCCTTTCTGACCGTGCCAGACGGCATGATAGCCGATCTTCTCGAACTCGGCGGCGGGGAAGCCTTCGTCTTGGGTCTTGATTTCCTGCAGGCAGGCAACGGCGGGCCGGGTTTCCTCCAGCCATTCGAGCAGGCGCGGCAGGCGCGCCTTGATCCCGTTGATGTTAAAGCTGGCGATTTTCATTTGCATGGTCCGGCAAAGCTGCCGCTTTGCCTTGCGCAACACCGGCCCGCTCCCCCGGCCCAACCACCCAACATGGTACCTTCGGGGTGGTTGGGCCGGAGGAGCGGGCCGGTGTTGGCCGAGCCGTTAGGCGAGCACATCATATGGCGAAGCTTGAGCCGCAGCCGCAACCGGCCGCCGCAAGCGGGTTCTCAACCTTGAAGGCCGAGCCGCCAAGGGAGTCCACAAAATCGACAACGCTGCCGGCCACCAGATCGAGGCTAACCAGATCGACCACCAACTTTACCCCGTCGGTTTCGACCACCAGATCATCCGCATCGATGGTTTCGGCCAAGCCGAAGCGATACTGGAAGCCGGAGCAGCCCCCGCCTTCGACAGACAGGCGCAGCGCAGCTTGCTTGCCCTGCTTTTCTGCAATCAGCGCCACGCGTGCGGCCGCAGCCGGGCTGAGGGTCATCGTTGGGGCGTCCATGCGTCTGATGTAGGCCGCGTCGGGATCACCCGCAAGGCCGGGTGCGCTCAGGCGCTCTGGATATAGCTGCGCATCGCTTGCGCTTCAGATTCGATCCGTTCGATCCGGTGCTTCACCAGATCCCCGATCGAGATGAAGCCAACCATGGCCCCGCCCTGCACCACCGGTAGGTGACGGATGCGCCGCCGGGTCATCAGCGCCAGCGCGCTGAGCACCTCGGTTGCGGGATCGACCGTAATGACCGGTGCAGTCATGGCTGTGCCGACCGGACCGTCGAGCATGGCCGCGCCCTGCCGGGCCAGGCCATAGACCACATCGCGTTCCGAAAAGATGCCGACGATCGAACCGGCCTGCATCACCGGCAGGGCGCCGATCCGCTTTTCGGCCAGCAGGGCGACGGCCTCGCGCACCGGGGCATTGCTTTCGATGGAGATAATGGGGCTGCTACGCCCCGCGATCAGGCGGGCAATAGTCATGACGATACTCCCCTCTAGGGCCGGGAGGATGACACGAACCGGCCCCCTTGGCGAGTCCGTGGGCCAAGGTCCACTTGCGCTGCCTGGCCGAGCGGAGCAAAGGCGGCAGCGATGACCGAATCTCCGCTCGACAACCCTGAGATCGCCGCGATCGCCTGGTCGCGTTACAAGCGCCTGCTCAAGCGCTGGAGCCTGGTAACCCTGGCCGTCTGCGTGGGGTTGATTGCCTATCTGGCTTACGAATTCGGCCTGCCCTCGATCCACCTTTACATCGCGACGGTGCTGGGCATTGCCGCGGTGATCATGCTGACCGTGGCCCTGATGGCGCTGCTGTTCCTGTCGAGCGGCACCGGCCACGACGAATCGATCGACGATCGCGATTGAATCAGGCTGGCGGTTTCAGCTGGAATTCGGCGACGGGGACGCCGCCGATCAGGTGTTCCTGGATGATCCGTTCAAGCACCGCGGGCGTGCAGGAATGATACCAGGTTGGCCCCGGCCAGACCACCGCAACCGGGCCAAGTGCGCAGACGCGCAGGCAGCCCACCTTGTTGCGCAGCACGCCGGTGTGCCCGCCCAGCCCCAGTTCGCCCAGCCGCTTCTTCAGGAATAGCCAGGCCTCGTGCCCCTTGGCGCGATCGCAGCATTTGGGTTCTTCGGGATCGGCGCAGAGGAAGATCTGCCAGCGCGTATCAAACCCGCCAAGCCGCGCCAGCGTGCGTTCGGCCAGTTCGCGTTCGGCAGGATCGATCGGATCGGACAGGGCCTTAGCCCTTCTTGCCCACGATTCGGGCAATCTCGGCCGCGACCATGCGTTCGACCAGGGTCGGCAGGTTCTTGTCGAGCCAGTCGGCCAGGGCCGGGCGCAGCAG
>CAWUNP010000003.1:0-21944 GCA_963923805.1 uncultured Novosphingobium sp.
TGGCAAAGCCCGGCACCGAATGGACCAGAATGTCGGGCCCTTATTGTTCTATGGGCCGGATTTCCGTGTGCTTTAGCCAAGCGGGCGCAGCGGTGCAACGCTTTATCCATTAACTATCGATTCAGCTGTGTTAAGCTGGAAGGCGTTGAAACGACCGCTGAATCCGCGGCATTGAAGGCGATTGAATGAAACTTCGCACACAAAAATCGGTTCCCGAAAATTGCTTGGCACTTGGCTGGGCTGCAACGCTTGGTCTTCTGCTTTCCCTTGCTGCCGTGCCAGCCCAGGCTGCTGATTCGCCAACGCGCGAATCGATTGCGGCCAAGCCTGTCTCGGTTCCCACTTATGCCGATCTGGCCGATCTGGCCGATCCGGCCACGGTGGTGGTCAAGGCCCAGGTCCGCAAGGTTGCGGTCATCGAACCGCAGCGCGCGGCAGGGCTGCGCAATGGCTGGGCGCGGCTCTATGTCGAGGCGCGGACCGAGGCCGTGCTCGGCGGGCAGACAGCCTTGGGCGAGGCGCTACGCTATCTTGTCGATGTGCCGCTTGATGCCAAGGGCAAGGTGCCCAAGCTGGGCAAGCGCAGCGTGATCCTGTTTGCCCGCCCGGTTGATGGCCGTCCGGCCGAACTGCAATTGGTTGCGGCCGATGCCCAGTTGCTGTGGGATCCGGCGCTTGAGGCGAGGGTTCGAGCCATCCTGGCAGAGTTCTATGCGCCGGGCGCCCCCCACGGTATCACCGGGATGCGCGAAGCGATCCATGTCGCCGGGGCGCTGGCCGGCGAGGGGGAAACGCAGTTCTTTCTCACCACCACCAGCGGTGATCCCGCGGCGATAACCGTCACCCGCAGCCCCGATAGCGAGCCGCGCTGGTCGGTCTCGTTCTCCGAACTGGTCCAGACCGGAACCCCGCCGCCCGCCCGCGAGACCCTGGCCTGGTACCGGCTGGCCTGCTTCCTGCCGGGGCAACTTCCGGCCGGCGCCAATCTCTCTTCCACTCCCGAGGATCAGCAGTTTGCCGAGAGCGATTACCGCTTTGTGATCGATCAGCTTGGCCCATGCCCGCGGTTGCGTCCCTAGGCTTGCTGGCCTAGGGCGCGCAGCGAAAAGGGAGCGATCATGGCTGAACCGTTGAGAGTGGCACTGGCAGGACTTGGCACCGTAGGAGCCGGGGTAATCCGCCTGGTCGAAGCCAACGCCGCCCTGATTGCGCGGCGCGCCGGCCGTCCGATCGTGATCACGGTGATCAGCGCGCGCGATCGTTCGAAGAAGCGCCCGGTCGATCTTACGCCTTACACCTGGGAAGACGATATGGTCATCCTGGGGGAGCGCCCCGATGTCGACGTGGTGGTTGAGCTGGTTGGCGGGGCCGATGGCCCGGCGCTGTCCTGTGCCCGCGCGACGATGGAGGCCGGGAAGTCGCTGGTTACCGCCAACAAGGCGATGATCGCCCATCACGGCCTGGAACTGGCGGCCAAGGCCGAGGCCGCCAAAGTGGCGTTGAAGTTCGAGGCGGCCGTGGCCGGCGGGATTCCGGTGATCAAGGGGCTGCGCGAAGGTGCGGCTGCCAATGCGATCGAACGGGTTTACGGGATCCTCAACGGCACCTGCAATTATATCCTCTCGACCATGGAAGACACCGGGCGCGACTTTGCCGATGTCCTCGCCGAAGCGCAGGCCAGGGGTTATGCAGAGGCCGATCCGGCTTTCGATATCGAAGGCACCGACGCAGCGCACAAGCTTTCGATCCTGGCCGCCATCGCCTTTGGCAGCAAGATCGACTTCCCTGCGGTCGAGACCAGCGGGATCACCCGCCTGCGCGCGGCGGACATCGCCCAGGCCCACGCGCTGGGTTACGTCATCCGTCTGATCGGCATGGCCGAGGTGCAGGGCGATCGGCTGTTCCAGCGGGTCCAGCCGCACCTGGTGCCGTTCGATCACCCGCTGGCGCATGTTGATGGTGCGACCAATGCCGTGGTGGCCGAAGGCAATTTTTCGGGCCGACTGCTGTTCCAGGGCGCCGGGGCCGGCGATGGCCCGACCGCCAGCGCGGTCGTGGCTGACCTGATCGACATCGCCCGTTCAACCGTGGGCGGCGGGGAAATCGGGGTGCCGTTCTCGGTCCCGGTGGCCGAGCTTGAGGCCATGGCTCCGGCGGACAGCGGTCCGCGGTTGGGCCGGGCCTATATCCGTTTCACCGTGGCTGACCGGCCGGGCGTTCTGGCTGAAATCACCGCGGCCATGCGCGATGCGGGCGTTTCGATCGAAAGCCTGATCCAGAAGGGCCGCGCCGGCGATGCCGAAGCGGTGATGGTGGCCATGGTCACCCACGAAGGCCCGGAAAGCGCCGTGGCCGAGGCGCTGCGCCTGCTGGACGGATCTGCCAGCCTGACCGAGCCGCCGCTGGTGATGCAACTGCTGGGTGAATAGGCCCTAGCGATCGGGCATCTCGCCCTTGGCGATCCTGTCGGCATCAGATCCGGCCGGTGCTTCGGGAATGGCGGCCGGGTCGATCACGTAGATCGGCGGCGGCGCCCAGCCGCCGACCACACAGCCCGGCTTGTCCTTGCAAGAGCCGCGATCCAGCTGCGGCGCCAGGGGAACCCCGTTGTTGAGGGCATGGCGGGCGGCCAGCGAAGAGGGATCGCTCTCAGCCGTCGAAGGCACTCGCAGATCCTCGCCCCGATCGACGCAAACCACGATCTCGCCCGATTTGCGGGCCGCGCGGCAGCGGTCCTGGACGGTTTCGACGCCCAGTCGGGCCATCGCCTGGCCAAGACGTTCGGCCACTTGCGGGTCGAGTTCCGGTTCCGCCGACCGGGCAGGCAGCGCCATGGCGGCCAAAAGCCATAGTGCCCCAAACGCTTGCGCCCACCGTCCCATCACCGGACTTGAGCTAGCGCCCGCTTAATCCCCCGTGAACCCCTCGCGACCCGGGGCGCTTACTCGACAAGTGCGGGCGTGCTCGCTAAGCGCCGCTGCATTCGTATTCACAGCCAGGGACCGAGACCGCTCATGACCAACCCCGCCGCCAGCAAGGTGCTCGACCGCGTTCTCGTCCTCGAAATGGTCCGGGTAACCGAAGCCGCGGCGATCGCGGCCTCGAAGCTGGTCGGGCGCGGGGATGAGAAGGCCGCTGACGCAGCGGCGGTGGAAGCCATGCGCGAGGCGTTCGATGATCTGGAGATCGATGGCACCGTCGTGATCGGCGAGGGTGAGCGCGATGAAGCGCCGATGCTTTACATCGGTGAGAAGGTCGGCGGTGCGCAGGGAACCGGGCCCAAGATCGACATTGCACTCGATCCGCTGGAAGGCACGACGATCACCGCCAAGGCCGGGCCAAACGCGCTGGCCGTGCTGGCCTGCGCCGAAGAGGGCAACCTGCTGAACGCGCCGGACGTCTACATGGACAAGCTGGCAGTCGGTCCGGGCTATCCCGAGGGGATCATCGATCTGGCCAAGAGCCCGACTGAAAACGTCAAGGCGGTTGCCGCCGCCAAGGGGGTCAAGCCGAACGAAATCATCGTCTGCGTGCTGGACCGGCCGCGCCATGCCGATCTGATCGCCGAACTGCGCGGGCTGGGCTGCGGCGTGGTGCTGATTGGCGATGGTGACGTGGCCGGCGTGATCGCGGTTACCAATGAAGAGACCACGATCGATATGTACATGGGATCGGGCGGCGCACCCGAAGGCGTGCTGGCGGCAGCCGCGCTGCGCTGCGTTGGCGGGCAGTTCAACGGTCGCCTGCTGTTCCGCAACGATGATGAGCGCGCCCGCGCCCGCAAGTGGGGGATCGAGGATCTTAATAAGATCTACACCCGCGATGAACTGGCCAAAGGCGATTGCATCTTCGCTGCCACAGGCGTGACCGATGGCTCGCTGCTGGCCGGTGTCAAGCGCCGCAAGGACGGCACCATGACTACCGAGAGCGTGGTGATGCGTGCCAGCTCTGGCACGGTCCGCTGGGTTCGCGGCGAACATCGCAAGCCGCGCTAATCCACGCTTCTGCCCGCGGACTGCCTTGCAATCCGCCAGTGCCTGATTAGACGCTGCCGTGGGTCAGAATCACGGGGAAGGCAGCGTAATGAAACTGATGGCCGGCAACTCCAACCTGCCGCTGGCGCGGGATATCGCTGCCTATCTCAATCTCGAACTGACCGATGCCTCCGTCCGCCGCTTTGCGGATGAAGAGGTCTTCGTTGAGATCCACGAAAATGTCCGCGGTGAGGATGTCTTCGTAATCCAGTCGACCAGCTTTCCGGCCAACGACAACCTGATGGAACTGCTGATCGGGATCGACGCGCTGCGCCGCGCCTCGGCCAAGCGGATCACCGCGGTTGTCCCCTATTTCGGCTATGCCCGGCAAGACCGGAAGCCCGGTCCGCGCACGCCGATTTCGGCCAAGCTGGTGGCCAACCTGATCACCACCGCCGGGGCTGATCGCGTTCTGGCGGTGGATCTCCACGCCGGGCAGATCCAGGGTTTCTTCGATATCCCGACCGATAACCTTTACGGGGCCCCGGTCATGGCGGCGGACATTCTGGAGCGCACCGGCGGCCAGAACCTGATGGTTGTTTCACCCGACGTCGGCGGCGTGGTTCGCGCCCGGGCGCTGGCCAAGCGGATCAACGATGCCCCGCTGTCGATCGTCGACAAGCGCCGTGACAAGCCCGGTTCGTCCGAAGTGATGAACATCATCGGAGATGTGAAGGGCTGGGATTGCATCCTGATCGATGACATCATCGATTCCGGCGGCACGCTGTGCAATGCGGCCGCCGCGCTGATGGAAGCCGGCGCCAAGAGCGTCACCGCCTATCTCACCCACGGCGTCCTTTCGGGCAAGGCGGTTGAGCGCGTGACCAATTCCGCGCTCAAGGAACTGGTGATCACCGATTCGATCCAGCCGACCGATGCCACCAAGGACAGCCCGAAAATCCGGATCCTGCCCATCGCGCCGCTGATTGGCGAAGCGATCCGCCGGATTGCCGACGAAAGCTCGGTTTCGAGCCTGTTTGACTGATGAACCTCAGCGCCGACATCGCCCTGGCCCACCGCCTGGCCGATGCGGCGCGGGCGGCGGTCCTGCCGCACTACCGCTCGGGCCTGGCGAGCGAGCGCAAGGCCGATGCCTCGCCCGTGACCCTGGCTGACCGCGCGGCCGAAGAAGCCATGCGCCGGATCATCAAGGCCGAATGCCCGCGCGATGCCATCCATGGCGAAGAGTTTGGCACGGAGAACGGATCCTCGGGCCGCACCTGGGTGCTCGATCCGATCGATGGCACGGCCTCGTTCCTGATCGGACGACCGATCTTCGGCACCCTGATTGCTATGGTGGTTGAAGGTTGGCCGGTGCTGGGGGTGATCGACCAGCCGGTGCTGGATGAGCGCTGGATCGGCACCACCGGACAGCCGACCCTGCTCAATGGCCAGCCGGTGCGAACGCGCCCGTGCCGCGAGCTCAGCGATGCGACCCTGGCCACGACCGGGCCGCACTATTTCGATGATCACGATGGCGAACACTTCATGGGCCTGGCCGCCAAGACCGATCATCGCCGGATGGTGATGGGCGGCGATTGTTACAACTACGCCCTGCTGGCCTCGGGCCATGTCGATATCGTCTGCGAGGCCAACCTCAAGCTGCATGACTATGCCGCTTTGGTTCCGGTGGTCGAAGGGGCTGGCGGCACCATGTGTGATTGGAATGGCGAGCCGCTCCACGCGGGATCATCGGGCCATGTCCTGGCACTGGGCGATCCGGCCCGGCTCGACGACGTGGTTGAGGCGCTGGCCTGTCATCACTGATCGTCCGATCGATCTGATTCGATACGATTAACCGAATCTCAAGCGCCGAAGTCTAGCATTCCGGATCAACGTTCCGGGAGCATGCATGGCGACGCCAGCGCCACCAGATCTGCCAGGTCCACCAACACCTGTCCGCCCACTGGCAAGCCGTGGCTGGATGGTGGCCGGGCTGCCTTGGGCCGTGATGGTGTTGGCGGCCATGCTCGAATTGGCGCTCGCGGACCGCAAGTATGGTCTGTTTACGGGCGGCTTCGGGCAGTCCCGGGCCGTGGATGGTGCCGCGGAACAGACGTTGTTTCTGGCCGGCTACCTTGCCGCCATGGCCCTGTTCGGCCTGGCGGGCTGGGCGCTGGTGTGCTGGCTGGCTCGCGGTCGGGCCGGATGGGTTGCCAGTTATCTTTTCGCCCTGCTTAACGGGGTCGGGTTTTGCGGCCTGCTGGCGGCGGACTATCAGCTCCATTCCTACATGAGCGACGCGGTCAGCTTTGCCCTTATCCGGCAGCTCGGCGGCGGCAGTCTGGTCGATGCCCTCAAATACGGGCTCAACGAAATCGGTATTGCGGCGCTTGCCCTGGCCTTGGTGGCGTTCGCGGCCTGGCTTGTGTGGCAGGCTCTTGCGCGGATCATGCCGGGCGATGCTACGCCAGCCCGCGGGGTCGGCGGAACGGCACTGACCGGAGCCGCGCTGCTGTTTGTGCTGCAGGCCTACCACATACCGCTAACCGGGTCTGACGCGGCCTATGGGCTCAACCGCACGCTGGCCTGGCGGGGCATGACCGCCGCGCTCGACCTGGCCAGCGACTTTGACCGGGATGGCTATGGGCTGTTCACCACCCAGCCCGATAGCGCGCCGTTCGATCCGGCCCGCCATCCCCTGGCGCTCGACATTCCCGGCAATGGCATCGATGAAGACGGCTACGGCGGAGACCTGAAACTGGTGCCGCTTCCCCAGCCGCTGCCAGCGCAGGTGTTTGCGGCTAGCCGCCCCAATGTGGTGCTTGTGGTTCTGGAATCGGTCCGTTTTGATGCGCTGGGCAAGCGTATCGACGGGCGGTTGGTGGCCCCAAATCTTGCCGCACTTGCCGCACAGGGCAGCGCGATCGCCCCGGCCTACAGCCACGTCGGTTTCACCACCGAATCGCTCAAATCGATCTTCACGGGGCAGCTGGTGCCGCGCCGCGGTGACCCGTCGCTATTCCGCGATTTCAAGCAGAGTGGCTACCGGATCGGGGTTTATTCCGGACAGCCGGAGGACTTTGGCGATATCTCGGCGACTGTGGGCATGCGTGAAATGGCCGACGTTCATGTCGATGCGATGACCCTGCAGGACAAGCGCGCATTCAGCTTTGCCGCCAAGGGTTCATTGCTCGTGGCCGAACGCTATCTGCTTGAGGCGTTCGACCATACGCTGGGCGCCCGCCCGTGGGACGCGCCGCATTTCGTCTACTTCAATTTCCAGTCGGCTCATTTCCCCTATTATCATGACGGGGCCAAGCTGCGCTTCACGCGCCATCCGCTAGCGCGCAGCGCGATGCGGGCTGATCGGGCCGCAGAGGTGCAGCGGACCTACTGGAATGCCGTCGCTGAAGCCGATGCCTGGCTGGGGGAAGTGATCGCCCGACTGAAGGCCCGCGGCGAGTGGGATAACACCATCCTGCTGGTCACAGGTGATCATGGCGAGGATCTGTTCGAGGATGGCTTCCTGGGCCATGGCCACCTGATCGATGGTCGCCAGAACGCAACCTTGCTGGTGGCGAACCGGCGCGGCATCCTGCCCGCCGGACCAGTCGGGCTGGCGGATTATCGTGCGATCATCGCCGCAGCGGTCCAAGGCGGGCCGCCACCGGGGCCGCTAGCCATGCCGTTCATGCATATCGCTAGCCTCGATGCGCCAACCATGATCGGCCTCGCGGGCGAGGGCCACACATTGACCAGCCTCCGTCTGGATACTGGCGAGGCCTGCTTCTTCGAGCAGCAGCGCTGCCTGCCCTACAACCGCCTGATCGGCCCGGACCGCGCGCGGGCAGAGGCGCTGGTCGCGCGGTGGGGCAGCGAACGCTGGCGCGAGCACCAGCGCGGGATTACTGCAGCGCAGCCTTGATGAAGTCCGCGGCGCGCTCGCCAATCATGATGCTGGGTGCGTTGGTATTGCCCGAAACCAGCCGCGGCATGATCGAGGCATCGGCCACCCACAGCCCGTCGATTCCGCGCAGCTGCAGCTTCGGATCGACCACGCTATCGGCATCGCCGCCCATCCGGCAGGTGCCGACCGGGTGGTAGACCGTGTCAGCGCGGCTGCGGATCAGATCATCGAGTGCGGCATCGCTGTTCAGATCAACCGGCTGGCGCGGGGTGCCGCCATAGGCCCCTAGCGCGCCATTTTCGGCAATGCGGTACATCAGCCGCACGCCCGCGCGCAGCGTGGCAATATCGCGCGGATCGTCGAGGAAGTTGGGGTCGATCGCCGGGGCCGCCGCCGGGTCAGCCGAGTGCAGGCGGACGGTGCCGCGGCTTTCCGGGCGCAGCACGCAGGCGTGGATTGAAAAGCCGTGGCCCTTAACCTTGGTGCGGCCATGGTCTTCCAGCATGGCCGGCACGAAATGATACTGGATATCGGGTGCGGGCAGATCCGGATTGGTCCGCCAGAAACCGCCGGCTTCGGCGAAGCAAGTGGTCATGATCCCGGTGCGTTTCAGGCGGTGTTCGATAACCGCCTTGGCCATCTTCCAGGTGCCGGACAGGCTATCGCCGATGAAATCGAGCGAGCCGGTTTCCCAGCTGGCCACGAAATCGATATGGTCCTGCAGGTCTTCGCCTACGGCGGCCTTGTCGAGCAGCACGGGCAGGCCCTTGTCCTTGAGGTGTGCCGCGGGACCAATGCCGGACAGCATCAGCACCTGCGGGCTGCCGAAGGCACCCGCCGACAGCACTACGCCGCCACTGGCCCGGATCACTTCACGCTTGCCGCCAAAACTGGCCTGCACACCGACGGCGCGGCCGTGCTCGATCACGATCTTCTCGACCAATGCGTCGGTCCGGATTGCCAGGTTGGGGCGCGGCGACAGGTAGGCCCGCGCCGCCGACCAGCGCTCGCCAGCCTTTTGGGTCACCTGGTAGAGGCCAAAGCCATCCTGGCGGGCGCCATTGAAGTCATCGTTTTCGGGAAGCTGGAGACTGGCGGCACTGGCCACGAAGGCTTCGCTGCCAGGGCTTGGCCAGCGCTGGTCCATGACATTAAGCGGGCCGTCGCCGCCGTGCCATTCATTCCCGCCGCGCTCGTTGCCTTCGGCGCGCTTGAAATAGGGCAGCACATCGGCGTGGCTCCAGCCGGTGCAACCCAGCTCGGCCCACTGATCGTAATCGAAGTGGTTGCCGCGGATATAGACCATTGCGTTGATCGCGCTGGAGCCGCCCAGCCCGCGCCCGCGCGGCTGGTAGCCGATCCGGCCGTTCAGGCCCTTTTGCGGCACCGTATCGAACCGCCAGTTCGACTTTTCGGGAATGAACGGCATGAAGCCGGGCGTCTTGACGCGGACAGTATCGTTGTGAGGCCCTGCTTCAAGCAGGCAGACCCGGCGCGTGCCGTCTTCCGAAAGCCGTCCGGCCACGGCGCTGCCGGCGCTGCCGCCACCGATCACGATGATATCGAACTGGTCCATTTCAAAAGCTCTCCCTTTGGGAAGAGCGTTAATCGACCGGTTAAAGCACTTCAATCCCATTCCGCGGGCATCACGGGTCAACAGGATCCGAAGCCTGGGCCCCATCGCCCCGATGTGACCTTTTTGCGACACGCGGCGATCCAATTGAACCCTCGGTAATTACCGGCTCTTGCGGCGGTTCCAGTCGCGGTCCAGCAGGGACGCACCAGGATCGAAAGCCGGAACCCCCGGCGGGTCCAAGGGAGGAACAATGCAGAAGAAATTCGAAACGCCGCTGGCTGGCCGTCTGCTGGCGGGTGCGGCCATGCTGGCGCTTGCCGTCCCGGCCTTTGCCCAGGACGCCGCCGAAGCCACCGATGGCAACGAGATTGTTGTCACCGCGACCAAGCGCAACGAGACGATCCAGGACGTGCCGTTCTCGATCGCCGCAGTGACCGCGGCTGACATCCAGAAGACCGGCGCTTCGAACATTGAAGACATTTCGCGTAACGTTGCCGGCCTGACCGTGCAGAACCTCGGGCCCGGCCAGAGCCAGGTTTCGGTCCGCGGCGTCTCGGCCGGCCAGATCGTGCGTGACCAGCCCGGCGTGAAGGAGCAGGTCGGCGTCTATCTGGATGAATCGGTGATCTCGCTTTCGCTGTTCACCCCGGATTTCGACCTGTTCGATCTCAACCGCGTGGAAACGCTGCGCGGGCCGCAGGGCACCCTGTTCGGTTCGGGTTCGGTCGGCGGCACCGTCCGCTACATCACCAACCAGCCGAAGCTGGGCGTGACCGAAGGCGTGGTTGAAGCGGGCATCAACACCTTTGATGGCGGTTCGGCGGGCTATGGCGCCAAGGGCGCGGTCAACGTGCCGATGGGCGAAAAGGCCGCGCTGCGCATGGTCGGCTATGGCGAAAAGTTTGGCGGCTTCATCGATGCGATCGGCCCGGCGGGCGGCGAGAATGTCAATGACGGGCGCCGCTATGGCGGCCGGGTCAGCCTGCTGCTCGAGCCGACCGACGGCATCAAGATCACCCCGCGCGTGATCTATCAGGATGTCCAGGCCAACGGCTTCAACCGGGCCGAGCGGTATAACCTCTATTACAATCCGCTGATCAGCGCGGGCCAGGTCCTGCCGGAGAATACCCAGTACCTGAAGCTGCGCGAACAGTTCCGCGACAAGACCACCCTGGCCGATCTCAATGTCGGTATCGACCTGGGTGAGACTATCCAGCTGACTTCGGTGACCAGCTATATCAACCGCGACATCCTGGTCAGCCGCGATGCTTCGGCGCTGACCGGCTCGGTCTATGTCTCGTTCGCCGGGGCGGCTGCCGCGGCTTCGGGCGGGGCGAAGCTGGCCTCCAACCTGCTCGACACGACCAAGCTCAAGCAGTGGACCCAGGAACTGCGCCTCGCCTCGACCGGCAAGGGCCCGCTGCAGTGGGTGCTGGGTGGCTTCTACAGCCATGTTGATCGCACCTATGCCCAGCGCCTGCCCACCCCGGGTGCGGATGCGGCCAGCCAGATCTTCCTGAATGCGGCGGCGGGCGGTTTGCCGGTATCGGCAACCTACAACGGCTTCCCGGCCAATTCGCCCTACAATGCCGATATTCCCTACAAGATCGAGCAGTACGCCCTGTTCGGCGAAGCCAGCTACGAATTTGGCCAGTTCAAGCTGACTGCCGGTGGCCGTTACTATGACTTCAACGAAACGCGCGATTTCATCTCGGGCGGGATCTTCGCCAATGGCGACACCTTCCGCGGTGACAAGACCAGCTCGAACGGGTTCACCCCGCGTGTGATCCTGTCGTACAAGGCGGACGAAGACCTGTCGTTCAACCTGCAGGCGTCGAAGGGCTTCCGCCTTGGCGGCGTGAACGATCCGCTCAACATCCCGCTCTGCTCCGGCGGGGCGACCGGTCCGGATGCCCGCACCTATGGCGGCCGTCCGAACTACAAAGATGAAACGCTGTGGAACTATGAAGCCGGGGTGAAGGCCTCGACCGGCGGCATCACCCTGAATGCTGCCGTGTTCTACAATGACATCCGCAACCTGCAGGTGACGGCTGATGCCGGTTCCTGCTCGTCGCGCGTGGTGTTCAACGTGCCCAAGGCGCACAGTGCGGGCGTTGAGGTCGAGATCGGCCTGAAGCCGGCACCGGGCTTCGAATTCTCGCTCAATGGCAGCGTGACGGATTCGAAGTTTGACAGCTCGGTTGTCGATGCCGGCGGCGCCGTGATCGCCGGGATGCGCGATGGCAATCGCCTGCCGACCGTGCCGAAGTTCCAGATCGCCGCCAATGCCAGCTACGTAACGGCAGTCGGTGACGGGCTCGACTGGTCGGTCAACGGCAGCGTCCAGCACGTTGGCAACCGCTATACCCAGCCGGGCGATCAGGAAGCCGGTTCGGGCACCTTCACGAACTCGCTGTTCTACAACCCCACCACCTTTGCCTTCGGCAGTGGCAGCTACAACTTCGGCAGCTATCTTCTGCCGAGCTACAACCTGGTCAACCTGTCGACCGGGCTGGAGTGGGATAGCGGCCTTTCGGTGACGGCCTACGTGAACAACCTGTTCAACGAGACCCCGCTCCTGTCGCTTGACCGCGAACGCGGTGGCCGCGCCCGTATCGGCTACAATGTCGGTAGCCCGCGCAAGTATGGCCTGACTGTTCGTCAGACCTTCTGAGCCGCAGCGGCTGAAAGAAAAGGCCCGGTTGCACAAGCAGCCGGGCCTTTTTCATTGGGTGATGTCTATTCGGCCGGCTCGATCTGGCGGGCCTGCCAGCGTTCGCGCAGCTTGTCCGAGGTGTCACGGCTGCCGTCGTGGCTCCAGCCGGGCTCGCGCCAGATGTAGGACAGCTTGTGGCGCCATGGCGCCTGCCAGACGTCTTTCGCCATGCCGATCCATTCATGGAACACCGAATAGAGCAGGTTGAAGGTCCCCAGTTGGCGGACGATGCCATAGCGGATCGGTTCTTCGTCCACCTCGGGTACGAAAGTGCCGAACATCCGGTCCCAGACGATGAATACTCCGGCATAGTTGGAATCAAGATAGCGCGGGTTGGTCGCGTGATGGACCCGGTGATGGCTGGGGGTGTTCATCACCGCCTCGAACCAGCGCGGGAACCGCTTGATCACTTCGGTGTGGATCCAGAACTGGTAGATCAGGTTCACGCCGCCGCAGAACAGGATCATCGCCGGGTGGAAGCCCGCCGCAGCCAGGGGCAGCCTGAACAGGAACGACGCGGCCAGCCAGCCGGTCCAGGTCTGCCGCAAGGCGGTCGAGAGATTGTAGTGCTGGCTCGAGTGGTGATTGACGTGGCTCGCCCAGAACCAGCGCACGCGGTGGGCGCTGCGGTGGAACAGGTAATAGGCTAGGTCATCCAGCACGAAGCACAGCACCCAGGCCCACCAGGTCCAGGGCACGGTCAAGGCGCGGTGGTCCCACAGCCACAGCATCAGCCCATAGATTGCGCCGCCAAAGATCAGCCCGGCGACCGTGCTGCCCAGGCCGAAGGCCAGCGAGGTGAGCGTATCGCGCGGTTCGTACTTCTCTGGCGCCTTGCGCCGGGCCCAGATCATCTCGACCACGATCAGCAGGATGAAGAAGGGTACGGCATAGTCGACCGGATTGGGCAGCTTAGGCATGGGGCGCTCCTGCGGGCGGGAGCCGGCGGAGGCCTGCGGCCCAAACCCCGGCGGCATCGCCAAGGTGGAGCGTGACCGTGCCGAACGTCTTCTCGCCGGTGCCAATTACAAGGAAATCGCGGTCCAGCCGCGCCTCGGCGCGGTCATCCAGCAGGCGGCCGACCCAGGCCGCGCCATGCCGGCGGAGCAGCATCTGGTGCCCCTCCGCATCGCGCAGCAGGGCGCCGATGCCGGCCCGGTCCACCGCGATTTCAACCGGGGCAAAGCCTTCAACCGCTTCGTTGGCCAGGAACCGGGCGTGCTCTGCGTCGCGGATCCGCACATCGCCGCCAAGGTTCAGCCAGCGTGCCAGCCAGGCTAGCCCCAGAATCGAGACCAGCGAGGCTCCGAATTTGGCCAGAGCAATCGCGATCCCCCCCATATCGGCTTACTCGCTGCGCGCCTTGAGCATATCCATCAGCGGCCGGACCGGACTGACATCATAGCCGGCAGCGGCAGCCTGGGCGGCGACCGCATCAAGGTCTGCACCCTCACTGGCCTGCGCCAGCGCCCAGAGCAGGGTCGATCGCGTGCCAGAGCGGCAATAGGCCAGAACCTTGCCCGCGCTCTTGGCCAGCGCGGCGGCCATGGCCTCTACCTGCGGGCCGGAAAAGCCGGCGTGGGTTACCGGGATGGCGATATAGTCCATGCCCAGGGCGCGCGCTGCGGCTTCGATTTCCGGCCCGGGCACCTGATCGTCGCTCTCACCCTCGGGGCGATTGTTGATCACCAGGCCAACGCCCTGGGCCTTGGCCTCGGCCAGATCGGCCAGGCTGATTTGCGGGCTGGCAAGGACGCTATCGGTCAATTGGCGGAACATGTCATGGCATCCCGGCGTGAGGTTTTTTGTTCGACTAGCCCTGCCAGGCGGCAATGCCAAGGCCGAGTTGCAAGCCGGATGGCGGCCGCCGCTTCGGCATAAATGTCACAGTCCGCCGCACCCCGCGGGCAACTGCGCGATTCGATTCGCCAAGCCGCGTGAGATGGGTTATCACCAGTCTTGCAGCTTTGCGGGCATTGAGTCCGCTGTGTCTGCCTCCCCGGTGCGTTTCGTCCGCGCGGCCGGGGTTGCGAGAAGGCGGACGATACGAAAGTGCGTTCGGGTTTATGGGTTTTGATAGAGGACGTCGCGGCCGTGGCCGTGACAAGCGCGACGGGTTCGGTGAAGACAGCTTCGATCCGTTTGCGGGCGGCGGTGACCGTTTCGGCGGTGGTGACCGTTTCGGTGGCGGCGATCGCGGTGGCTTTGGTGGCCCGGGTCGTGGTTTCGGCGGCGGTGATCGCGGCGGATTCGGTGGCGGCGGCGGTGGTGGTCGCGGCGGCTTCGGCGGCGGCGCCCCCCGCGGTGGCGGCATGCCCGCCCAGGTGGTCGGCGAAGGTTCCGGCACCGTAAAGTTTTTCAATGCCGGCAAGGGCTTCGGCTTCATCCAGCGCGATGAAGGCGGCGAAGACGTGTTCGTGCACATCAGCGCGGTTGAGCGCGCCGGGCTGGAAAGCCTGGCCGAAGGCCAGACGCTGAAGTTCACGCTGGTCGATCGCGGTGGCAAGATTTCTGCCAGCGACCTCGAAATTGTTGGCGATCTGATCGAAGCGCCGAAGCGCGAAGCCGCCCCGCAGCGTCAGCTGACGGGCGACAAGGCCACCGGCACGGTCAAGTTCTTCAATGCCATGAAGGGCTTCGGCTTCATCACCCGTGATGATGGCCAGCCTGATGCCTTCGTGCACATCAGCGCGGTTGAGCGTTCCGGCATGGCCGGCCTCAACGAAGGCGACCGCGTTGAGTTCGACATCGAAGTCGATCGACGAGGCAAGTATTCGGCCGTGAACCTGGTGCCGCTGCAGGGCTGACCTGCCGGTGCCGGTCCCGGGGTTGCCCCGGGGCACTCCACGGCCTAGAACTTCACAGATGGCGGCCCTTCGCGGGGCCGCCATTTGTCGTTTTCCATTTCGTGCATATCTCGCATCCAGCAAAGGAAATCAGCGATGTCGATCACCCCGCTCATGCCAGTCTATCCCCGCTGCGGCTTCCGGCCGGTGCGCGGCGAGCACTGCCATCTGATCGGTGAGGATGGGCAGCGATATCTCGATTTCGCCGCCGGGATCGCGGTCAACCTGCTCGGTCATTCGCACCCGGGCCTGATCGGCGCGATCCAGCAGCAGGCGGCCACGCTGATGCACGTCTCCAACCTCTATGGCAGCCCCCAGGGTGAGCATCTGGCCCAGCGGCTGGTTGACCTGACCTTTGCGGATACGGTGTTCTTCACCAATTCCGGCGCCGAGGCGGTGGAATGCGCGATCAAGACCGTGCGCGCCTATCACCAGCACGCCGGCAACGATCACAAGTTTGAGATCATCACCTTCAAGAACGCCTTCCACGGCCGGACCATGGCGACGATCAGCGCCTCCAATCAGGAAAAGATGCACAAGGGCTTCATGCCGCTGCTGCCTGGCTTCAAATACGTTGATTTTGATGACCTGGAAGGCGCCAAGGCGGCAATCGGTCCGAACACGGCCGGTTTCCTGGTTGAGCCGGTGCAGGGTGAGGGCGGGATCCGCCCAGCCTCGGACGAATTCATGCGCGGCCTGCGCGCCCTCGCTGATGAGCATGACCTGCTGCTGGCGCTGGACGAGGTGCAGTGCGGGGTCGCCCGTTCGGGCACGCTCTACGCCTATGAGCAGTACGGGATCACCCCGGACGTGGTGGCCACGGCCAAGGGGCTGGGCGGCGGTTTCCCGATCGGGGCCTGCCTCGCAACGGAAAAGGCCGCGCGCGGCATGGTGATCGGCACCCACGGTTCGACCTATGGCGGCAACCCGCTCGCCATGGCGGCGGCCGAAGCCGTGCTCGATGCCGTGGCCAATGATGAATTCCTGGCGCAGGTCCGCACCACCAGCGAACGCCTGCGCAGCCGGCTGGAACAGTTCATCGGCAATTACCCGGACCTGTTCGAAGTGGTGCGCGGCAAGGGCCTGATGCTGGGCATGAAGATGAAATTCGAAACCCGCGGTTTCGTGGCGCACCTGCGGGACAACCATCACCTGCTGACGGTAGCCGCCGGGGACAACACCCTGCGGCTGGTTCCGCCGCTGGTGATCGGTGATGCCGAAATCGACGAGTTCTTTGACAAGCTGTCGGCCGGGGCCGCCAGCTTCCAGCCGCCGGCAGACGCCGCATGACCCGGCATTTCCTCAACCTGGTGGATGCCGGCAGCGACAACCTGGTCGCGATGCTCAACGATGCGCTCGATCGCAAGGCGGCCCGCGCCGCCTGGCCCAAGGGCCAGCCGGATGCCGACGCGCCGCTGGCGGGTCATGTCCTGGCCATGGTGTTCGAAAAGAACTCCACCCGCACCCGCGTTTCGTTCGACATGGCGATGCGGCAATTGGGCGGCAGCGCGATCACGCTCGAATCCGGCACCAGCCAGCTTGGGCGCGGTGAGACCATTGCCGATACGGCGCGCGTCCTCAGCCGCATGGTCGATGCGATCATGCTGCGCACCGACGATCACGCCAAGATCGAGGAGCTGGCGCACTATGCCACCGTGCCGGTGATCAACGGCCTGACCGACGAGAGCCACCCTTGCCAGATCATGGCTGACCTGCTGACCCTGCTGGAACAGGGCAAGGCGCTGCCCGGGCTGGAGCTGGCCTGGCTGGGCGATGGCAACAACGTGCTCAACTCGATCATCGAGGCGGCCGGGCTGTTGCGGTTCAATGTCCGGATCGGCACGCCCAAGGGCTATGAGCCGGACGCCGGCTATATCGCACGGGCGCGCGAACTGGGCGCGGTGATCACCCTGACCAACGATGCTGGCGAAGCAGCACGCGGCGCCGACGTTGTTGTTACGGATACCTGGGTCTCGATGGGTCAGGATCATGCGCACAACAAGCTGGCGGCCATGGCCCCGTTCCAGGTTGACGATCAGCTGATGGCCATGGCTGCGCCGACCGCGACCTTCCTCCATTGCCTGCCGGCCCATCGCGGCGAGGAAGTGACCGATCCGGTGATCGATGGCCCGCAATCGGCCGTATGGGACGAGGCCGAGAACCGCATCCACGCGCAGAAGAGCGTGCTGTGCTGGGTCTTTGGCCAGCTATGAGCCTGCCAGAGCATATTGCGACGGGTGAAACCGGCTACGACCGCGTGCTGCGCTTTTCGATCCCGGGGCGCAATGCCCGCGGCCGCATGGTGCGACTTGGGCCGGTGCTCGACACGATCCTTACGGCCCATGACTATCCGCCGCCGATCCGGCGCCTGCTGGCCGAGGCTCTGGTGCTCACGGCCCTGCTTGGCACGCTGCTGAAGGATGAAGGCAGCCAGCTGACCATGCAGGCCCAGACCGAGGCCGGTGTCGTCGACTTGCTGGTGTGTGATTATCGCAATGGCGAATTGCGCGGCTATGTCCGCCACGATGCGGACCGGCTGGCCGACCTGGGCCGCAACCCCAGCCTGGCGGCGCTGTTCGGCAAGGGTTACCTGGCCGTCACATTCGATCTGGCGGCCACCGGCCAGCGCTATCAGGGGATCGTGCCGCTTGAAGGGGCCAGCCTGGCTGAAGCCTGCGAAAGCTATTTCGCGCAAAGCGAGCAGGTGCCTACGCTGATCCGTGTCGGGATCGGCGATGGCGCTGCCGGCTGCATCGGCGGGGGCATCCTGGTGCAGCACCTGGCAGAGGGGGAGGAGGGCCGCGAGCGGCTCCATGTCAAGATGGACCACCCTGAATGGGACCACGTTTCAATCCTTGCCGGCAGCACGCGCCCCGAAGAACTGGTTGATCCGGACCTCTCGCTTGAAGCGCTGGTCTGGCGCCTGTTCCACGATGAGCCCGAAGTGCGCGTGGAAGCCGGTGGCCAGTTGCACCGGGGCTGCCGTTGCTCGATCACGCATTACGAAGCCGTGCTGGCCAAGTTCCCCGAAGAAGACCGGATCGAGATGCGTAATCCCGCCGGGCTGATCGAAGTGGACTGCGCATTCTGTTCGAAGCTGTTCAAGATTGCGATGTAACAACGCTTTGTCTATAGAAAGACACGTTTTGCCGTGTTCTAGCCCCATTTTGCCAACCTGCCAAAGCGCCTTCGGCGCGTGGAGGCGGCGACAGGACGATTGACGGGGTGCGTGTGAAGCTTGTTCAACTCTGGGCGGTGGCCGCAACGGCCGGTGTGGTGCTGGCAAGCCCGGCGGGTGGTCAGCGATCGAGCCTGGCCATGCTGGACCAGCTCGCCCCCGGCCGCTGGGAAGTAAGGCTGCGGGATGCCAGCCGCCGGACCTATCCGATCTGCATCGATACCGGCCGCAAGTTCATCCAGCTGCGCCACGAAGGCCTCACCTGTGACCGGCTGGTGGTCGATGACCGCCCCGATCTGGTTACGGTGCAATATACCTGTCGCGGTCGCGGTTACGGTCGGACGACGATCCGGCGCGAAACCAGCCGGCTGGTGCAGATTGAAACGCAGGGGATCGCCGATGGCCTGCCGTTTGAATTCGCGGCCGAGGCGCGCCACGCCGGAACCTGCAGCAACTAGGCGCAGAGCGCGGTTGCCTTCGGCACCGACGCAGGCTAGCCCAGCCGCAATGTCTTCCGCTACCAATTCCACCCAGCGTCAGGCTGTCGTGCTCCTTTCGGGCGGCCTCGATTCCATGGTCGTTGCCGGGCTTGCAAGCGAAGCGGGCTACGAAGTCAACGCCCTGACGATCGATTACAACCAGCGCCACCGGCGCGAGCTTGATGCCGCCAGAGCCATCGCTGCGAAGATCGGCGCCGTGCGGCACGTTGTCCTGCCGCTGGACCTGTCGCGGTTCGGGGGGTCGGCTCTGACCGATGATATTGCCGTGCCGAAGGACGGTGTGGGCCCGGATATTCCGGTAACCTATGTGCCCGCGCGCAATCTTGTGTTTCTCTCGCTGACCCTCGCCTGGGCCGAGGCGATCGGGGTGCGCGACCTGTTTATCGGCGTCAATGCGCTCGACTATTCGGGCTATCCCGATTGCCGTCCCGAATTCATCGCCGGGTTCCAGGATCTGGCGCGGCTGGCCACCAAGGCCGGGGCCGAGGGCGATGACTGGCGGATCCACGCGCCGCTGCAGTTCCTGGGCAAGGCTGAGATCGCGGCCGAAGCGCACCGGTTGAAGCTCGACGCCGGGCTCAGCTGGTCCTGCTACGATCCCCAGCCGGATGGTTCGGCCTGCGGGCTGTGCGATAGCTGCCGCTTGCGGCGCGAAGGATTTGCCAAGGCTGGTTTGGTGGACCCGACCCGATACGCCGTCTGACCACAAGAACATGACAGGGAGAGACCAGGTGAACGAAGTCCAGGATAGTGCCGCTGCCCCGCGTCAGGCCAGTTCCTACAGCTGGTATGTCCTCGCGGTCCTGGTGGTGGTTTACATTCTGAACTTCATTGACCGGCAGATCATCTCGATTCTGGCGCTCGAGATCAAGGCAGACCTCGACCTGACAGACAGCGACATGGGGTTCCTGGGCGGGGCGGCTTTTGCCGTGTTCTATGCCCTGTTCGGCATTCCGCTGGGCCGGCTTGCTGACAACTGGAGCCGGGTCAAGCTGCTCAGCATCGGCCTGACGCTGTGGTCGACGATGACGGCGCTTTCCGGCTTTGCGCGGAGTCAGTTGACGCTCACCCTCGCCCGGATGGGTGTCGGCATTGGCGAGGCCACGGCCAGCCCGACCGCCTATTCGCTGATTTCCGATTACTTCCCCAAGCGCCAGCGAGCGACTGCGCTGGCGATCTATTCCTCGGGCCTCTATCTTGGTGGCGGGGTGTCGCTGCTGATCGGGGCCAAGATCAGCAAGGTCTGGAATGCCGCCTATCCGGATGGCGGGCCGCTTGGGCTGGTCGGCTGGCACGCCGCGTTCCTTGCAGTCGGCATTCCGGGCATCCTGGTGGCCCTGTGGGTTGCCACCCTGCGCGAGCCGATCCGCGGGGCCATGGACGGAACGCCCAGCCAGAGCGCGGACCGCCCCTTTGCCGAATTCTTTAGCGATCTCTCGACGATCGTGCCGCCCTTCACCCTGATCGGCGCAGCGCGGCGCGGTGTGGTCCCGCTGGCGATCAATCTGCTGGTCGCGGCCGGCCTGTGCAGCTTCGCCTGGATCATGATCCAGCTGACCGGCAACGTGCCGCAATGGTCGGCCGTGGCGCTGGGCTATTACGCGGTCTTTTCATGGGCCAGCGTGCTTCGCCAGAAAGACCCTGCCACCTTCCGGCTGATCTGGGGCACGCCGGCTTTCATCTGCACCACCCTGGGCTATGCCATGGTCTCGCTGGCGGCCTATGGTCTGTCGTTCTGGTCCGCCCCCTATGCCGAACAGGTGCTCAAGCTCCCCAAGGACCAGCTGGCCTTCTGGCTTGGCGCGAACGGGGCGATCAGCGGGTTCCTGGGCGTGATCATCGGCGGACGCGTGGCCGATGCCTTGCGGGCCAGAAACCCGGCCGGGCGCATCCTGGTGATCCTGTTCGGGGTCATTGCCCCGGCCCTGCCGATCTGGATCGGCTATACCACGCCGGATCCGGTGCTGTTTTACGTGATGAATTTCCTGGCCGGCCTGTTCGGCGCGGCGGCGCTGGGCGCGGCGGCGGCCACAACCCAGGATCTGGTCCTGCCGCGGATGCGCGGCACGGCAACGGCGTCGTTCTTCCTTGGCACCACGCTGGTCGGCCTGTGCTTCGGGCCATACCTGGTCGGACAGGTCTCCGATCTGGCTGGCAGCATGGTTGGCGGCAAGCTGGTTGGTGACCTGCGCATCGGCATCCTCTCGCTGATCGCGGTGGCTCCGCCAGCAGTCCTGCTTTTGCTCTATGCCTACAAGGCAGTGCCGCAGGCGGAAGCCACTCTGGCCGAGCGGGCGGGCGAGAACGCCTGACGCAGCCCTAGGGCCGCGTCAGCACGCCGCAGGCGATCCGGGCGCCGCTATTGCCCGACGGGTCGGTGCGATAGTCATCCGCCGCGGCGTGCAGCACGATCGCGGTGCCATCGGCATCGAACAGGGCGGCATCAAGCGCAGCCGGGTCATTGCCCAGATCGGCGCTGGCCGTGCCGCTGCCCGATTGCCCGATCGTGACGTTCGGCAGATCGCCCAGATGCGCGCCCAGCGGATTGTCCCTGCCATGCTGATGGCCACCCGGGTTCAGGTGCGGACCGGCGCTGGTGAAGGGTGCCTCGCACCGGCCAACCATGTGCAGGTGCAGGCCGTGGACCGCCCCCGGGGCGCCCTTGATGGTCAGATCGATCCGGGTCGCGCCGCCGTCGCGCAAGAGGGTGGCGGTGCCAAGCTCCTGGCCGGCGGCATTCGTCAGGGTGGTGGTTGCAATCCGGCTGGTCTGGTCAGAGGTTGTTTGACAGCCAGCCAGGGCCAGGGCCAGCAGAACAGGTTGGGCGTAACGCGTCATGGTGCTCTCCAAGATCCCCCGTCCCCACAGGAAAAGGGGGCCGGATTGCTCCGACCCCCTGTAACCGCATAGCAGCTTGTGAAAGCTGATTACATCCCCGAACCCGGACCGTAGGTGATTTCCACCCGGCGGTTCTGGAGTTCGCGAACGCCATCGGCCGTCGGCACGCGCGGGTTGTTTTCACCGAAGCCCTGGCTGGTGATCGCGCCATCGGCGATACCACGCGAGGTCAGGTAAGCGCGGACCGAAGCGTTGCGACGCTCCGACAGGCCCTGGTTGTACTTCGGCGTACCCGAACGGTCGGCATAACCGGCCAGCATGATCGGAACGCTGGAGCAGTTGGCATAGGCCGTGACTGCGCTGTCGAGGATCGAGGCGGCCTCAGGCGTGATGTCCGACTTATCCC
>CAWUNP010000004.1:0-18578 GCA_963923805.1 uncultured Novosphingobium sp.
GGCAGTCCAGCAGCACTCATGCCCAGGGCCAGGACCGAACCCAGCACCATCGCCCCCGAGTTGACGATGTTGTTGGCGGCGATCGTTCGGGCGGTTTCAGACTTTTCGACAAAGGTGGTCAGGAAGGCATAGAGTGGGACAACGAACATCCCGCCCGCGACGGCGATGCCCAGCAGGGAAAGCAGCAGCGGGATCGCCAGCGGTTCGCGCAGGAAGCCAGCGGTGTCCAGCAGATGGTCGTGCGCCTCGGTTGGCCAGGAGTGGCAGACCCACCAGAATGCCACCACGAAGACCGCCATCACCAGCACCGAAACCGGCGAATAGCGGGCCGATACCGTGCCCTTGAGCAAGGCATTGACCGAGACCGAGCCAATCGAAACCCCGATCGAGAAGATCACAAGGAACAGGCTGGCCACTTCCTTGCTGGCCGAAATCACGTTCTTTGCCAGCGGCGGGAACTGGATGAACAGCACGGCGCCGATGGCCCAAAAGAAACTGATTGCCATGATGGCCAGGAACACCCGCTGGTCTTTCATAGTGTGCCGGATCAGCGTGATCGATGAACGCCAAAGGTGATAGTCCAGCGGTTCGGCCGGACCTTGCGGCGGGGCCGGGGGGACATAGCGCGAAGTGACGTATCCGATCAGCGCGGTGATCACGACGCCGAGAGCAGCCCATTCCACCTCAATCCAGCCGGCCAGAATGGTGCCGGCCAGAATGGCGATATAGGTTCCGGCTTCAACCAGCCCGGTCCCGGCCAGAACCTCGTTATCATGCAGGTGCTGGGGCAGGATCGCATACTTGATCGGGCCAAAGAAGGTTGAGTGGACGCCCATGGCCACCACGGCGAGCAGCATCAGGACAATCGTGAAGGTCTGGTTGACCACGCCTTGCCAGGCAAGAACCAGCCCGAGGCCACCAACGAGCATGATCGCGATTTCAGAAGCCTTGACCACCCGGATGATCCGGGCCTTGTCGCGCATGTCGGCCAGTTGCCCGGCCAGTGCCGAAAGCAGGAAGAACGGCGCGATGAACAGCGCCGAAGCCACCGCGCTGAACAGGCCTTCGGCCGCTTCGGAATTGTACAAGGTGTAGACAACGAAAAAGACCATCGCATTGCGATAGAGGTTATCGTTGAATGCATTGAGCAACTGAGTGACGAACAGCGGCAGGAACCGGCGGCTGCGGATCAGGTGGGTCGAGGTGGTCATGCGGCCCTTGCGTGAATTGCGCTTTCAGGCGCTCTAACGCGGGAAACGGTGCGGACAAGACCACCTGCGCCCTTTTGCACCGGGCCGAACCGGGCTAGGCTGATCCGGAGATGTGGACCCTGCCCAATATCCTGACGCTGTCGCGGATCGCGGCCCTGCCTTTGCTGGCCTTTCTGCTGTGGTGGCCGAACTGGCAATATGGCTATGGCCTGGCCTTCGTGCTTTACGTGCTGATGGGCATTACCGATTACTTTGACGGCTATCTGGCCCGCACCAGCGGCGCGGTGTCAAAACTTGGGATCTTCCTCGATCCGATTGCCGACAAGATCATGGTGGCCGCTGTCATCCTTACCCTGACGGCGCAGGGCGTGCTGCGCGGCCCCTATGTGGGTGATATGCACGTGATCGCCGGCCTGATCATCCTGGTGCGCGAGATTGCCGTTTCGGGCCTGCGCGAATTCCTGGGGGGCTTGCAGGTTTCGGTTCCGGTCAGCCGGCTGGCCAAGTGGAAAACCACGTTCCAGCTGGTTTGCCTGGGTGCGCTGATCCTGGGCGTGGCCTTGCCCGAGTGGACGATCGAAGCGATGGGCCGGACGATAAACTTCCCGCACACCGTGGGGCTTACCACGCTGTGGGCCGCCGCATTCCTCACTGTGATTACCGGGTGGGATTACCTGCGCGTCGGCCTGAAGCACATGGACTGATCAGCCGGCACGCAGTTCCTCGGCCAGCAGGCGGAACTCTTCGCCGCGCGGGCTGTTCTTGCGCCAGACGAGGGCGATTTCGCGGTTGGCGGTATCGCTGCGCAGCGGCCGTGCGACGACCTGGGTTCCGTTCAGGATCCCGGCATCCAGCGCCATCTCGGGCAGCATGGTCAGACCCAGCCCGTTATCGACCATCTGCACCAGTGTGTGCAGCGAGGTGCCGATCATCGTTGCGCTGGCGCGCAGTTCGGGCCGGTTGCAGGCGGCAAGGGCATGCTCTTTCAGGCAGTGCCCGTCTTCCAACAGCAGCAGGCGGTTCTGGTCGATCAGGTCAGCCGTGATTTCCTGCGGAGGATCGCGCGGATCGTCCTTCGGGAAGGCCACGTAGAGCGCATCAAGCTCTATAGTCTCCTTCTCCACCTCGCCGGTCGGGAAGGGCAGGGCCAGCAGCACGCAATCGCTGCGGCCGTGATGCAGGCTTTCGATCGCGGCCTGGCTGGTTTCTTCGCGTAGGTAGAGCTTCAGCTGCGGCCGTTCACGGCGCAGGCGTGGCAGCATCCGTGGCAGCAGAAACGGCGCGATTGTGGGGATCACACTCATCCGCACTTCACCAGCGAGGGGCTGTCCAGCGCTCTGAACCATGTCTGACAGCTCTTCGGCCTCGCGCAGCAGGCGGTGCGCCTTGGCCACCACGGCATTGCCCAGCGGGGTGAAACGGACGGCGCGCTTGGTCCGCTCTACCAGGACAACATCCAGCAGCGTCTCAAGATCGCGCAGACCCGCGGAAAGCGTCGACTGCGAAACAAAGCAGGCATCGGCAGCGCGGCCAAAGTGGCCATGCTCGTGCAGGGCAACCAGATATTGCAGCTGCTTCAGCGTGGGGAGGTAGGTGGACATGGGTGCCTACTCTTCCGGTGCAGCCTCTGCAGCACTGTTGCCGCCAATTTCATCGATATGCGCCATCTTCAGGCGCCCCTTTACCACGGCAAAGGCCAGCTTGCCCTCAACCAGTTCCAGCGCATCGCGGCCAAACTGTTCGTAGCGCCAGCCTTCCAGCAAGGGCAATTCGCGCACGCCGGCGGCCAGCAGTTCCAGATCCTCGCTACGGGCGAGCAGGCGGGCCGCCACATCAATCTCGCGGCTGCGGATCTTCAGCAGCAGCTTGAGCAGATCGGCCACCAGCGCGCCTTCCTTGCCCAAGGGCGCGCCACGCGGTGTGCGGGCCGGCAGTTCGTCATCGGTCAGCGGCTTGGCCGCTTCGAGCGTCGCCATCATCCGCTTGCCGATTTCGTTGTCCTTCCAGCCGGCGGAAAGCCCGCGGACCTTGGCCAGATCGGCCTGGGCCTTGGGCGGGTGGCTGGCAATGTCGGCCAGCGTCTCGTCGCGGGCGATCCGACCGCGCGGAATGTTTTTGTCTTGTGCTTCGTATTCGCGCCAGGCGGCCAGCGCCTTGAGCCGGCCCAGCATGGCCGGATTGCGACCGGCGGCCTTGATCCGCTGCCAGGCAATCGAGGGATCGTTGCGGTAGTTGGCCGGATCGGCCAGCTTTTCCATCTCGATATCAAGCCAGGCGCCGCGCCCGGTCTTGATCAGACGCGCCAGGATCTTGGGAAAGATCTTCGCCAGGTGGGTTACGTCTCCGATGGCATATTCGATCTGGCGCTCGGTCAGCGGGCGCCGCGACCAGTCGGTAAAGCGCGCCCCCTTGTCGATCTGCAGGCCGATCCAGCTTTCAACCAGGTTCGAATAGCCGATCTGCTCGCTCTGGCTGATCGCCATCATCGCGATCTGGGTGTCGAAGATCGGGTGCGGGGTCTTGCCGGTCAGGTTGTAGATGATTTCCACGTCCTGTCCGCCGGCGTGGAAGATTTTCAGCACATCCTCGTTATCGACCAGCAGGTCGAGCAGGGGCGACATATCGAGCCCCTTGGCCAGCGGATCGATCGCCGCGGCTTCCTGTGCATCGGCGATCTGGATCAGGCAGAGTTCGGGCCAATAGGTGTTCTCGCGCATGAATTCGGTGTCGACGCACACGAACTCGGCCTTGGCGAGTCGTTCGCACAGCGCGGCAAGTTCAGCGCTGTCGGTGATCAGGGGGTGTATTTTCATGCTTCTTTTCTATAGTTGGGCCCGTGCGAGCCCCCGGCTTGACAAATGTGCGGCCATCGCCTGTTAGCCGCGCCTTCGCCCCTGCATCATTGCAGGCCGATTGGAAAGAGTTTCGATGCATCTTTATCGTTCGCACACCTGCGGCGCGCTTCGCGCCAGCGATGTAGGCCAGACCATCCGCCTGTCGGGCTGGGTTCACCGCAAGCGCGACCACGGCGGCGTGCTGTTCGTAGACCTGCGTGATCACTATGGCATGACCCAGATCGTTGCCGATGCCGACAGTCCTGCGCTGCCGATCCTGGAAGGCCTGCGGGTTGAATCGGTCGTGACGATCGATGGTGAGGTTAAGGCTCGCAGCGCCGGGACGGTCAACCCCGGGCTCCCGACGGGTGATATCGAAGTTTTCGCCCGTTCGGCCACCGTCCTGAGCCGGGCCGAGGAACTGCCGCTGCCGGTGGCGGGTGAGCAGGAATATCCGGAAGATATCCGCCTGCGCTATCGCTTCCTCGACCTGCGCCGCGAGACGCTGCACGCCAATATCATGACGCGCACCGCGATCATCCGCGAAACGCGCCGCCGGATGGAAGACATCGGCTTTACCGAATTCTCGACCCCGATCCTGACGGCCTCGAGCCCCGAAGGCGCGCGCGACTTCCTGGTGCCGAGCCGCATCCACAACGGCAAGTTCTTCGCGCTGCCGCAGGCCCCGCAGCAGTACAAGCAGCTGCTGATGGTTGCCGGGTTCGATCGCTATTTCCAGATCGCCCCCTGCTTCCGTGATGAAGACCCGCGGGCCGATCGCCTGCCGGGCGAATTCTACCAGCTCGACCTGGAAATGAGCTTCGTCACCCAGGAAGAAGTCTGGGAAACGATGGAACCGGTCATGGCCGGGATCTTCGAGAAGTTCGCCAATGGCAAGACTGTCACCCCGGCCGGCCAGTTCCCGCGCATCCCCTATGCCAAGGCGATGCTGGACTATGGCACCGACAAGCCGGACCTGCGCAACCCGTTGATCATCCGCGACGTTACCAGCGAATTCACCGCTTCGGGCTTTGGCCTGTTTGAAAAGATCGTCGGCAGTGGCGGCGTTGTCCGCCTGATCCCCGCGCCGGAAACGGCCGGCCTCAGCCGCAAGTTCTTTGATGATATGAACGAGTGGGCCCGCAGCGAGGGCCATGCCGGTCTGGGCTATGCCACCCGCAAGGATGGCGTGTTCGGCGGCCCGATCGCCAAGAACCATGGCGAGGACAAGATGGCCGCGCTGTGGGACCAGCTTGGCCTGGGCCCGAACGACGGCGCTTTCTTTGCCGCGGGCAAGGAAGAGCAGGCCGCCAAGCTGGCGGGTGCCGCGCGCAGCCGCGTGGGTGAGCAGCTCGATCTGATCGATCAGAACGCTTTCCGCTTCTGCTGGATCATCGACTTCCCGTTCTACGAATGGAGCGAGGAAGAGAAGAAGCTCGACTTCGCGCACAACCCGTTCTCGATGCCGCAGGGCGGTCTGGAAGCGCTGCAGACGCAGGATCCGCTCACCATCAAGGCCTACCAGTACGACATGGTCTGCAATGGTTATGAGCTGGCCTCGGGCTCGATCCGTAACCAGCATCCGGACCTGATGGTCAAGGCGTTCGAACTGGTCGGCCTGTCGCAGGCTGACGTGGAAGAGCGCTTCGGCGGTATGTACCGCGCCTTCCAGTACGGCGCGCCGCCGCATGGCGGGATGGCCGCCGGGGTCGATCGCATGGTCATGCTGCTGTGCGGTGTGCAGAACCTGCGCGAGATCACGCTGTTCCCGATGAACCAGCGTGCGGAAGACCTGCTGATGGGGGCTCCATCACCGGCCGAACCGCGGCAGCTGCGTGAACTGGCCCTGCGGATTGTGGAGCAGCCGAAGCAGTAATCCTGCCAAAGGCTTGGCTTCAAACCGTGCGGTTTTGCCGTTGGTCGACGGTATCCGTACGTTCGTCGCCTGATCCCATTGTAATGCTTGCGTTTTTGCCCTCTAAATCGGCGGCGCGTTCATTGCATGGGAAAGGCCGCGGCATGAAGCAGTCACTGAAAAGCAGTCTCTCGGTTCTGGCTCTGGCGGCAGCCAGCCTGCCCGCCTTGGTTGTCACCCCGTTTGGTGCCGTGGCGCGGGCCCAGTCGCCTGCCGCTGAGGCAGGGGCGACCGCGGGTGTGCCGGGGTGGAATATTGCCAGCGATTCGTTGCGGGCTGATCCGGATGTTGTCTTTGGCACGCTGCTCAACGGGATGCGCTATGCCCTGCAGCGGCATGAGACGCCCAAGGGTGACATCGCGGTCCGCTTTTCGATCAAGGTCGGGACCAAGGACGAACTGGACGCCCAGCGGGGTGCCGCGCATTTCGTCGAGCATATGGCCTTCAATGGCTCGAAGAACATTCCCGAAGGCCAGCTATTGCCCAAGCTGCAGCGGCTCGGGCTGTCGTTCGGTGCCGATACCAATGCCGTCACTTCGCTGGATTTCACCACCTACAAGCTCGATTTGCCCAATTCGCGTGCCGAGGTTGTCGATGCGGCCTTGCTGATGATGCGCGAGGTTGCTGATCGGTTGACGATTGCCCCGGCGGCTGTGGAGCGTGAGCGGGGAATCCTGCTGTCCGAAGCCAGCGTCCGCAACGATCCCAACCGCCGCCGGATTGCCAACGTGTTCGAAGCGCAATTGCCCGGCAATCGTATGGCGGGCTCGGTCACGGCCGATCCGGCCAAGATCCGGCAGATCACGGCCCAGGAACTGCGCGCCTTCTACCACGCGCATTACCGGCCAGAGCGGGCCACTCTGGTGGTGGTTGGCAACATTGATCCGGCCGAATTGCAGCGCAAGATAACTGCCGCCTTTGCTGACTGGAAGCCGGTTGGCCCGGCCGGCGCGGAATACCGGGGGCCGGTGACGGCATCGGACAAGCCGGTGATCGGCAGTTTTGTCGACCCGGCAATCCCCGAGATCATCATGTTCGAAAAGACCATGCCCTATAAGGCGCGGGTCAATACTGTTGCGGAGCAGCGGCAGAGGTTGCTCGAAGCCATCGCCGGGCAAGCCATTGCCAATCGTTTCCAGCCGCTTACGCTCAAGCCCGACAGCGTCCTGCTGGGGGCGCAGGCGCTCAGCCAGGATCTGGCCCGCAATGCCAGCACCTTTGGCCTCTATGTGGTAGCGCGAGAGGGCAAGTGGCGCGAAGCGCTGGCAGTGGGTGAACAGGAAATGCGCCGGGCCAGCCAATATGGCTTCACGAACAGCGAAATTGATGAGGTGAAGGCCAATATCCTGTCCGCGCTGACCACGGCGGTTGCCCAGTGGAAGGGCAGCCCTGCCGGGCAACTTGCAGATGGACTGGTTGCGGATTCGCTCAAAAACAGTGTCGCTACTTCCGCCGAATTCAACCTTGGCATGTACCAGGCCATCGAGCCGTCGATCACGGCTGAAACGGTTACCGCTGCCTTGCAGCAGGTCTGGCAAGGCGGTCCGTCGATCGTGCATCTCTCGACAAAGGCGGCAGATGCCGGCTTGCAGGCTGAAATCGCGGCCGTGCTGGGCAAGAGCGGGCAGGTGGCGGTTGCCGCGCCTGCACAGGCCGCGGCCAAGGCCTTTGCCTATGATTCCTTCGGTGCGCCCGGCCGGGTGGTCGCTGACAGCCGGGTAGAAGATCTGGGCATCCGCAAGATCCGGTTTGCCAACGGTGTTCAGCTCAACCTCAAGCGCACGGCGTTTGAACCGGGTGATGTGGCCTTCAACATGGATGTCGGGGAGGGGACGTCAGCATTCCCCAGCGATAAGCCGGGCCTGGAAGTGATGACGTCTGTCCTGCTGGGGCAGGATGGGTTGAAAGCCCACGACGCGACCGAACTGCGCCGGCTCTTGGCCGGACATCAGGTCTCGCTTGGCTTTGGGGCGCAGGCGGATGCGCTGGTTGCCGATGGTTCGGTACCGACGCGGGACCTCGAACTTCAGCTCAAGCTGCTTGCGGCGCGGCTGACGGCCACCGGTTTCCGGCCGGAAACCGCTGCGCAATGGGCGCCCCTGGTGGACACGGTGAGCAAGGCGCTTTCGGCCCAGCCGCTGCAGGTATGGCAAACCGCGTTCAACTCCGTGCTTAGCGGCGGTGATGGCCGTCTTGGTCTGCCCAACCTGAAGGCCTTGTCCGAGCGTTCGTTTGCCGATCTGCAGGCCGCGCTGGAACCGCAATTGGCGCAGGGGCCGGTCGCGCTGGCCTTGGTCGGTGATTTTGATGAGGAGGCCGCGATCAAGGCTGCTGCGGCAACCCTGGGTGCATTGCCTGTACGCGCGCCGCGGCAGCGGGCCGGCTTTGCCGATAAGCCGATTAGCTTCAAGGCGGGCGCGGTCACCACTTTGGTTCACAAAGGTGAACCGGATCAGGGCGTTGTATCGATCAGCTGGCCAACAACTGATGACCGTGACCTCAAGGATACGCAAACCTGCGGTCTGCTGGCTCAGGTGATGAGCCTCGCCGCGCTCGATCTGGTGCGGGAAAAGCTGGGGGCAACCTATACCCCGCAGGGCATCTCCTTTGATCAGTCAACCTATGCCGGGTTCGGCCACATCACCCTGATGGCCACGGCCGGACCGGCGCAGATGCCCCAGATTGAAGCGGCCTTCCGCAAGATTGCTGCCGATATGCGGAATGGCCCCATCAGTGAGGACCTGCTGAAGCGCGCGCGGGAGCCGATCCTCTCTGCGATTGAACGATCGAGCAAGCAGAACGGCGGGTGGACCGGGATCGCGACTGTTGCCCAGAGCTGGCCCGAACGGCTTGACCGCCGCCGCCAGCGCGAGGCGGTGCTGCGGGCGATCACCCCGGCAGAAATCCAGGCCGCGGCGAAACGATACCTTGTCGACAGCAAGTCGGCCGTGATCCGGGTTGTCCCCCAGGAATCGAAATAGGGGATAGTTGTGGCGAGACGGGGCACAGAACCGTTATCTGCGGGTTGCACCCCCTTGCCAGCCGCCGCGCCGTTCTCTAGGGCGAGCAAGAACTTGTTTTAATCTGCCGTTCACGAAGGGGTAAATCCATGAGCGACACCGCTGACCGGGTTAAGAAGATTGTCGTCGAGCACCTCGGCGTCGAAGCTGAAAAGGTGACTGAGGACGCGAGCTTTATCGACGACCTGGGCGCTGACAGCCTCGACATTGTTGAGCTTGTCATGGCGTTTGAAGAAGAATTCGGCGTTGAGATCCCTGACGATGCGGCTGAGAAGATCAGCACGGTTTCGGACGCGATCAAGTACATCGACGAGAACAAGGGCTGATCCAGCCTGCTTTCCGCTGCTGCCCCAAGCCTGTCTGGGGGTTGAACTGCGGGAACCGAAACACGAAATCTGACAGGCTCAGTCCCTCTGTGGGTCTGGGCCTGTCGCATATCCGGAGAAGTGCATGCGCCGCGTAGTGGTTACGGGTCTTGGTCTGGTCACACCCCTTGGGGGCGATGTCGAAACCACCTGGGCGAATCTGCTTGCCAGCAAGTCCGGCGCCGGTCCGATCACCCGTTTCGATCCCAGCGACCAGAAGTGCCAGATTGCCTGTGAGGTAAAACCCGCAGATCACCCCTGGGGCTTTGATGCCAACAAGCGCGTTGATCACAAGATCCAGCGCCAGGTCGATCCGTTCATCATCTATGGTCTTGATGCCGCCGGGCAGGCGCTGGAAGACGCTGGCCTGACCGAGATGGACGAAGACCTGAAGCTGCGCACCGGCTGCTCGATTGGTGCGGGGATTGGTGGCCTGCCGGGGATCGAGGAAGAATCGATCGTCCTCCATGAAAAGGGCCCGGGCCGTGTCAGCCCGCACTTCGTTCACGGCCGGATCATCAACCTGATCTCGGGTCAGGTTTCGATCAAGTATGGCCTGATGGGGCCGAACCACGCTGTTGTTACCGCTTGCTCGACCGGGGCGCATTCGATTGGCGATGCCGCGCGGATGATCAAAGATGGCGATGCCGACATCATGCTGGCCGGCGGCGCGGAAAGCACCGTCAACCCGCTGGGTATCGCCGGTTTTGCCCAGGCGCGCGCGCTCAACTGCACGTTCAACGATCGCCCGGAACAGGCCAGCCGCCCTTATGACAAGGACCGCGACGGTTTTGTCATGGGTGAGGGCGCCGGGATCGTCGTGCTGGAAGAGTACGAGCACGCCAAGGCCCGCGGCGCCAAGATCTATGCCGAAGTGGTGGGTTATGGCCTGTCGGGCGATGCCTATCACGTCACTGCGCCGCACCCGGAAGGTAAGGGGGCGGAGCTTTCGATGCGGATGGCGATGCGCAAGGCTGGGCTGCAGCCGGGTGACATTGACTATGTCAACGCCCACGGCACCTCGACCATGGCCGACACGATCGAGCTTGGCGCGGTCAAGCGGGTGCTCGGCGATGATCTGACGGGCGCTTCGATGAGCTCGACCAAATCGGCCATCGGGCATCTGCTCGGCGGGGCCGGTGCAGTTGAGACGATCTTCTGCATCCTGGCGATTCGCGACCAGATCGTTCCGCCGACGCTCAACCTCGATAACCCCGATGAAGGCACCGAAGGTGTCGATCTGGTTCCGAAGGTGGCCCGCAAGCGCAAGGTTCGCGCCGCGCTCAACAACAGCTTCGGCTTTGGCGGCACAAACGCCTCGTTGATCGTGAAGGCCATCGAGGACTGATGCTGGGGCGGCGGGGCAACCGGCCGCTGCTGGCAGCGGCCTTGCTGCTGTGCGCCGCGCTGGGCTGGCTGGTCGCGGGCTGGTTCATCCCCGGCCCGCTGGACCGGGACAAGGGCTTTATTGTCCCCGATGGTGCAAGCCTGTCAGGCGTTGCCAGCAAGCTGGAGGCGAATGGCGCCATTAGCAGCGCGGCAACCTTCCGGATCCGCGCGCGCATCTTCGGGGGCGGCGCGCCGATCAAGGCGGGCGAATTCATGCTGCCGAAAGGGGCCAGCCCGTCGCGCATCCTGGCGATTATCCAGGGTGACGCGGTGCTGCGCCGCTTCGTAACCATTCCCGAGGGGATGCCCTCGATCATGGTCTACGAACGACTGATGGCCAACAGCCAGCTGACCGGTTCGATCGATGTCCCGGCCGAGGGTTCGGTCCTGCCCGATACCTATGAGATTGATCGCGGTGAAAGCCGCCAGGCGGTCCTGTTGCGGATGCAGGCGGCGATGCAGCGCACCCTCTCTGAATTGTGGGCCAAGCGCAGCCCCAACACCGCGGTAACCACCCCGGCAGCCGCGCTGGCGCTGGCGGCGATTGTCGAAAAGGAAACCGGCAAGCCCGATGAACGCCGGGTTGTGGCCGGGCTCTATTCCAATCGGCTGCGGCAGGGCATCATGCTTCAGGCGGATCCGACGATCATTTACCCGATCACCAAGGGCAAGCCGCTGGGCCGCCGCATTCGCCAGAGCGAAATCCAGGCAGTCAACGATTACAACACCTATACCATGATTGGCCTGCCCAAAGGGCCGATCACCAATCCCGGCCGCGCCTCGATCGAGGCGGTGCTAAATCCGGCGCAGACCGATGCGCTCTACATGGTGGCCGATGGCAGTGGCGGACACCTCTTCGCCAAGACGCTGGACGAGCATAACGCCAACGTTGAACGGTGGTTCACCATCCGCAAGGCCCGCGGGGACTTCTAGCGAAGCCCCCGCCGGGTTGGATCAGGGTTCAACGATCTTGAACCCGCCAGGGATGGGCTCGATCGCGTTCAGCCACGCCTCGGCGGCGGCTCGGTCACCTTCAACCTTGACGCCCATCATTTCCAGCTGGGCCAGTGGCATCTTCATGAACAGCAGGCCCAGCAGGGCGCGGCGCGGCCCGGTGATCGTGACGGCCGGTTGCGTCACCGGCTTCATTCGCCCGATCATCGTGGTTTGCGTGACCTCGATCCCGGCCACCTCCTGCCGTTCTGGCATGACCAGGTTGATGGCCATGGTCCGGCCGCCCAGCTTGGCCGGATCAAACCGGGTCGAGACCGAATCCAGCAGTTCCTGGGTCGGGACGGCGGCAATCATGTCCGCATTTTGGGCTGTAGAGGGCCGCGCATTCACGCCTTGCCGCAGTTCCTTGGCGCCAGTCAGGAACTGGTTGCGCCAGATGGCGCTTTCGGCCTGATAGCCCTGCTGCTCAAGACTGTCGGCCAAGAGCAGACGCGCCGCCTTGTCGGCCGGATCGGCAAACACGATCTGGCTGAGCAGGTCCGAAGACCAGCGATAGTCACCCGCGGCAAAGGCCTTGCGGGCGGCAGCCAGTGCTTTCTTGGCGCCACCCATCGCGGCAATGGTGCGCTTGGCGCGCTCGACCGGCGGATAGGCATTAAGATTGGCCGGATTGCCATCATACCAGCCCAGATAGAACTGATAGACGGCTTTCGAATTGTGATTGTAGGTTCCGTAATAACCGTGATTGAACCAGTCCTTGGCGATTTGCGGCGGCTGCTGCAGCGCTTCGGCAATCTCGGTCATGGTTTCGCCCTTGTTCATCAGGCGTACGGTCTGATCATGGAGGTAGCGATAGTTATCCCGGTTCGAGGCGAGGGCGGTGGTCACTTCGCCCGTGCCAAAGCGGGGCCAGCAGTGGCTTGAGATCAGCGCGTCGCTGCGGCTGCCCCAGGTCTGCAGGGCCTCGTCAATGTAATTGGCCCAGATCCGGGCATCGCGGACTTTCGCGCCGCGCGGTGTCAGGATGTTGTGCAGTGAACAGGTGGTCATTTCCGCCGAAAGCAAGGTCCGGGTCGGCGCAATATAGACGTTGAGTTCCGAAGGCGCCTCGCTGCCGGAAACGATCTGGAATTCCATCGCCACGCCATCCACCACACGGGTGTCACCAGTCTTGGCGATCGTATCGGTGGGGGCAATCAGGGTGATCTCCGCGCCCGAGACGCCCGCGCCGATCCCGCTGCCAATCTGGCCCTGCGGGCCGGGGGCAAGCATTGTACCAAACTGGTAGTTAACGCGCCGCCCCATTGCTGCGCCGGCCATGATGTTTTCCGAAACCGTTTCCGCCATGAAATGCGACGGGGCGATGATGGCCACCTTGCCGGCCTTGACGTCGGCCTCGTCAACCACGCCGCGTACACCACCAAAATGATCGCCGTGGCTGTGGCTGTAAATCACCGCGGTAACCGGGCGCTGGCCCAGCTTCTCATTGACCAGTGCCATAGCCGCCTTGGCGGTTTCCTTGCCGGTCAGGGGATCGATCACGATCCAGCCGGTCGCCCCGCGAACCACGGTCATGTTGGAGATATCGAACCCGCGCACCTGCCAGACGCCATCCGCCACCTGGAACAGGCCGTGTTGGCGCAGGATCCCGATGTGGCGCCAGAGCGATGGGTTGACGGTATCCGGTGCCGCGCCAGCGACCCAATCATAGGCTGCCAGGTTCCAGACCGGACGGCCATCGGCGCTCTTGATCAAGGGGTCTGAGCGGGTGCCGAGAAAGCCCTGACGGGCGAAGGTTGCATCACGCTCGTCATCCTTGGGCAAGGACTGTGCTGCCGCGCGCTGGGCCGCCAGCGTGGCGGCGGTCGCCGGTTTCGGCGCATCCGGAGCCGGGGCCTGAGCCAGCAACAAGGGGGCAAGGGTGAGCAGGGCAGTCCCGGCAAGCCGGCGGTGGCGCAAAGCAGTCATGAGTAATCCTCCCACCGGCAACCTGTAATTCCCCTGCGATTCGGGCAAGCGCCTTGGTGTGATCGTTTGGGCCGATTACTTAATCCGGAAGTCCGCGTTAGTCTGATCGGTCGGGCTGCCTTAATCCAGCGTCACCCCTCGGATCCCGGAACGGCTTGGCGGCGTTCCGGTGCTGGGGCGGCAGGCAGCCCACCCCTCCCAGTCTGCCGCCCCACAGGGTATGATGCGATGATGCCGTTTGCGCCATTCATTGTGACAGCGGAGCTGCCAGCCGATTTATTCAGCTGGGTTAATGGCTTGCGTCGGCAACATTTTCCGCCAGAGCGCAATTACCTTGCCGCCCATGTCACGCTGTTCCACGCCTTGGCGCCGTCCTTGCGTGATGAATTGCCAGCCGTGCTGGCGCGAATGGCGGGGGAGTTGGCTCCGCCGCGGGCTGAATTGACCGGATTGATGAACCTAGGGAAGGGCACGGCACTGGCTCTGAACAGCCCGGCCATGCTGCAAATCCGCACCGAGATTGCCGATCTTTTCCACGGAATGCTGATCGCGCAGGACCAGCACAGGCCCCGTCTGCATATCACGATCCAGAATAAGGTCGCCCCACAGGCCGCACGGGCTCTTCAGGCAGAGCTGGCACCGCTGATAGCCCCGCGTAAATTTGCCTTCACCGGCCTTGGCTTGCACCGATATTGCAATCCGCATTGGGAGGCGGTCGGGGTCTGGCCATTCCGCGGGAAAGTGAGTGGTTGACGAGCGCCGCGCCGCACCCTAAGTGGCCCGCCTGCCGGGGCGCCTTGTGGTGCCAAAGCCTGTTCGGGGCGGAGTAGCTCAGCCGGTTAGAGCAGCGGAATCATAATCCGCGTGTCGGGGGTTCGAGTCCCTCCTCCGCTACCAACTTTCCCCCTTCCAGACTGGCCAACCGATCACGCCTTCAGGCGTTCGGCGTGCCATGCGACGTGATCGGCCATAAAGGTCGAGATGAAGTAGTAGGAGTGGTCGTAGCCCGGCTGCATCCGGATCGTCGCCGGAATGCCGGCCTTGCGGCAGGCTATCACCAGCAGCCCGGTCTTGAGCTGTTCGTGCAGGAAGTTGTCGGCATCGCCCTGATCGACCAATAGCGCGGGCAGGCGGGCGCCGTCCTCGATCAGTGCGCAGGCATCGTATTCACGCCAGCTCGCCTTGTCTGGACCAAGATAACCGCCCAGCGCCTTTTCGCCCCAGGGACAGTTGAGCGGGCTGACGATCGGCGAGAAGGCGCTGACCGAGCGGAACCGATCGGCATTGCGCAGGCCGATCGTCAGCGCACCGTGGCCACCCATGGAATGGCCGGTGATGCCTTGCCGCGCCAGATCAACGGGGAAGTGCTCGGCGATCAGCACGGGCAATTCCTGCTCGATATAGCTGCGCATCCGGTAATTGGCTGACCACGGCGCCTGGGTCGCGTCGACATAGAAGCCGGCGCCCTTGCCGAAATCATAGCCCTCGTCATCGGGGAGATCGTCGCCGCGCGGGCTGGTGTCCGGGGCGACGAAGATAATACCATGCCTGGCGCAGGCCGCACGATATTCGCCCTTCTCGGTGACGTTGGCGTGGGTGCAGGTCAGGCCTGAAAGGTACCACAGCACCGGCAGCTTCGCGCCGGGTTCGTGATCCGGAACAAACACCGAAAAGGTCATCGGCGTGCCCGTTACGGTGGACTGATGGGTGTAGACGCCCTGCTTGCCGCCTTGGCTGCGCCAGGCCGAAACCTGCTCCATCAGAACACCACCACCGAACGGATCGACTTGCCCGCGTGCATCAGGTCGAAGGCGGTGTTGATTTCCTCCAGCCCCATCACGTGCGTGATCATTGGATCGATCTCGATCTTCCCGGTCATGTACATATCGACGATCTTGGGCACGTCGGTTCGGCCCTTGGCCCCGCCAAACGCGGTGCCGCGCCAGTTGCGGCCGGTCACGAGTTGGAACGGGCGGGTGGCGATTTCCTTGCCGGCCTCAGCCACACCGATGATGATCGAGGTGCCCCAGCCGCGATGGCAGGCTTCCAGCGCGGTGCGCATCACTTCGGTATTGCCGGTGGCGTCAAAGGTGTAGTCCGCGCCGCCGTCGGTCATCAGCACGATCTTGGCCACGATGTCCTCGCGGCTCATGCCCTTCGAATTGAGGAACTCGGTCATGCCAAAGCGGCGGCCCCATTCCTCGCGGTCCGGGTTGATATCGACGCCGATGATCTTGCCCGCACCGGCCAGCCGGGCGCCCTGGATGACGTTGAGGCCAATGCCGCCCAGGCCGAATACCACCACGTTATCCCCCACCTGGACCTTGGCGGTGTTGATCACCGCGCCAACCCCGGTGGTCACCCCGCAGCCGATGTAGCAGCTTGACTGGAACGGCGCGTCTTCGCGGATCTTGGCGACGGCGATTTCGGGCAGGACGGTAAAGTTGGAGAAGGTGCTGCAGCCCATGTAGTGGAAGATGGTCTGCCCCTTGTAGGAGAACCGGCTCGTACCGTCCGGCATCAGGCCCTGACCCTGGGTCGCGCGGATCGCGGTGCATAGGTTGGTCTTGCCCGAGAGGCACGACTTACATTGACGGCATTCCGGCGTGTAAAGCGGGATCACATGATCGCCGGACTTGACCGAAGTTACGCCCGGACCAACTTCTCGCACAATCCCGGCGCCTTCGTGGCCGAGGATCGAGGGGAAGATCCCTTCGCTGTCGAGGCCATCAAGGGTATAGGCATCGGTGTGGCAGACACCGGTCGCCATGATCTCGACCAGCACTTCGCCCGCCTTGGGTCCTTCGAGGTCCAGCTCGACAATTTCGAGTGGCTGTTTGGCGGCAAAGGCAACGGCGGCGCGGGTCTTCATGGATTTTCCTCTCTGGAATCAGCGAATGTGTAAACTGACCGCAGCTTGTGGCGCGGGGCAGGGTGCTTGTGAAGCGATTGTGATCAGCCGTCCCAAGCTGCGATCGTGGTACGATGCAATTCGCGGCGATAGCCCTCGTAGCCGCCGGTGGCCTTGTGCAGGACCGAGCGGTTATCCCACATCACCAGCATGCCAGGCTCCCACTTCTGGGCATGGACGAAGCGTTCATCGCCCTGCCAGGTCTGCAGCTCCAGCAGCAGGGCAATCGCCTCGTCCTGCGGCATGCCCTCAATCCCGATGATATAGCCGAGGGTAGAATAGAACCCGCGCCGGCCGGTTTCGGGGTGCACAGGGACCAGCGGGTGCGTCTGGGTCGCAAGTGCCGCCGCGCTTGGCCGGATGTCAATCGAGCGGCCCTTGTCTTTCGCGCCATAGGTCCCGTCTGGCGCATAGGGCAGGCGGGCGGAATGGATCGCGATGAGGTCTGCATAGCGAGCTTGCCGGGCAGCGGGCAGGGCTTCCCATGCCAGGTGCTGATTGGCGAACAGGGTATCGCCGCCCACCGGCGGGATTTCGATCGCGTTCAGGCAGGTGCCTGACGGCGGCCTGGCCTGAAAAGACCAGTCGGCGTGCCAGTTCTCCGCGAATAGTGGTGACGTCTCGTCCGCCTCGCGCCGGATCGCGGCGATATGCTTTCGCCCGGCAATCGGGTCAAAGAACGGATCGTCGCCGAATTTGCCGAAGCGCAGGGTGAAGCGTTCCAGCTCGTCGTCATTCAGGAACTGGTCGGGAAAAGCGAGGACATGGTGTTCAAGCCACGCCCCGCGAATTGCCGCGACTGTCGCCGTGTCTAACGGCTGCTTCAGGTCGACCCCGGTGATGCGCGCGCCGCACGCCCCGCCGGAGGGTTCGACCTGAAGGCCCATCAGTGGACGGTATCCCCGTCGATAGCCGGTGCCTCACTGCTGTCTTCGCCCTCGGCACCGTCGCTGCCATCATCAGCCAGACGTACGGCGCTGACTACGTGCTCCTGATCGGCCACATTGAACAGGCGCACGCCCGCCGAACCGCGCCCGATCACCCGCAGGCTTTCCAGCGGCAGACGGATCAGCTTGGCCTGATCGGTCACCATCATCAACTGGTCAGCCTGTGTCGCCGGGAAGCTGGCCACCACCGGCCCATTGCGGCCGATGTTGTCGATGTTGGTGATCCCCTGGCCACCGCGACCGGTGCGGCGATATTCATAGGCCGAGCTGAGCTTGCCATAGCCATTGGCGCAAACGGTCAGGATGAATTGCTCACGCGCCTGCAGTTCGGCATAGCGCTCTGCCGACATCGATGGTTCGCCTTCCTTCTCACCCTTCCACGGCGCGAACTTGACGTATTCCTCACGCTCTTCGCTGGTGGTGCCGACGCGGTGGAGGATCGAAAGGCTGATCACCTCGTCATCACCCTTCAGCAGCATGCCGCGTACGCCGGTCGAGGTCCGGCTCGTGAATTCGCGCACTTCATCACCGGCAAAGCGGATTGCCTTGCCCTGACGGGTGGCCAGCAGCACATCGTCGCTGGCTTCGAGCAGCGCCACGCCGATCAGGCGATCTTCCGAACCCTCATCGAAGCGCATCGCGAACTTCCCGTTGGATGGAATGTTGGCAAAGGCGTCCATGGCGTTGCGGCGGATGTTGCCCTTGGCCGTGGCGAAGCCGAATGGGGCAAGCTCTCGGTCGTCTCGTCCTTGTCGAGCGCCGGCAGCAGGTTGACGATCGGTCGCCCCTTGGTGGCCGGACCGCCTTCGGGCAAGCGCCAGACCTTGAGGCGATAGACCTTGCCCGCAGTCGAGAAGAACAGCACCGGGTTGTGGGTGCTGGTCACGAACATGTTGGTGACAACGTCCTCGTCCTTCGTCGCCATGCCGGCGCGGCCCTTGCCGCCGCGGTTCTGGGCGCGGAAGGTGGAGAGCGGGGTGCGCTTGATGTAGCCGTCCATCGTGACGGTCACGACCATGTCTGTCTCTTATACACATCTCCGAGCCCACGAGACCTCTCTACAT
>CAWUNP010000005.1:0-17024 GCA_963923805.1 uncultured Novosphingobium sp.
TCGAACTTCGATACCAGCCACCCGCTCTATCGCCAGATCGCGGCGCTGGCCGATCTGCGCAAGGCCACGCCGGCGCTCTATGCCGGATCGACGGTCGGCCGCGCCTTTACTGACAAGCCGGGCCTGTTCGCCGTGTCGCGGTTTGATCCGACGACCGGGCAGGAAGTGGTGCTGGCTTTCAACACTTCAAACCAGCCGGTTACCCAGCGGATCGCGGTGGAGCCGCGCAGCCTGACCTTCAAGCCGCTGGCCGGCCAGTGCGCCTTGGCCGCCGATGCACCGGGCAGTCTGACCATTACCCTGCCGGCCTTCGGCTATGCCGTCTGCGCCGCGCAGGAAACCAATGTGAGTTCGAAATGAATCGCCTGACCCGAATTGATGCCCCGGTTTCTGCTGAAGTCGGGCAAGAATGGTGGCGCGGCGCGGCGATCTACCAGATCTATCCGCGCAGCTTCCGCGATTCCAATGGCGACGGGATCGGCGATCTCCCCGGCATTACCGAGCGGCTCGATTATGTCGCCAAGCTGGGCGTTGATGCGATCTGGATCTCGCCCTTCTTCACCTCGCCCATGGCCGATTTTGGCTATGACGTGGCGGACTATTGCGGGGTCGATCCGATTTTCGGCACCCTGGCCGATTTCGATGCGCTGGTCGCCCGCGCGCATGAGCTGGGCGTGCGCGTCACGATCGATCAGGTCTATTCGCACACGTCGGACCAGCACGCCTGGTTCGTGGAGAGCCGCGCCAGCCGCGATAATCCGAAGGCGGACTGGTACGTCTGGGCCGATGCCAGGTCCGATGGCTCGCCGCCGACCAATTGGCAGTCGGTCTTTGGCGGCCCGGCCTGGACCTGGGATGCGCGGCGTTGCCAGTATTACCTGCACAATTTCCTTTCCAGCCAGCCGCAGCTGAACTGTCACAACCCGGCGGTGCAGGAAGCCCTGCTCGGCGTGGCTAAGTTCTGGCTGGATCGCGGGGTCGATGGTTTCCGGATCGATGCGCTGAACTTTGCGATGCACGATCCGCAGCTGCGCGATAATCCGCCGGCTGAACCCGATGGCAAGCCGCGCACCCGGCCGTTCGATTTCCAGCAGCAGCTGTTCAACCAGTCGCACGCCGACATCCCGCGATTCATCGAGCGGATCCGCGCGCTGACTGACAGCTATGACGGGATCTTCACCGTTGCCGAAGTGGGCGGCAAGGATGCCGAGCGCGAGATGAAGCTGTTCACCAGCGGTGAAACGCGTCTCAACAGCGCCTATGGCTTCGATTTCCTCTATGCCCAGCAGCTGATCCCGGCCGTGGTGGTCCAGGCGCTGGGCCAGTGGCCCGCCGGGCCGGACATTGGCTGGCCGAGCTGGGCATTCGAAAACCACGATGCCCCGCGCGCCTTGTCGCGCTGGTGTGCGCCCGATCAGCGCGAGACCTTTGCCCGGCTCAAGGTCGCGCTGCTGGCCTCGCTGCGCGGCAATATCATCGTCTACCAGGGCGAAGAGCTGGGGCTGACCCAGGTCGATATCCCGTTCGAGCAGCTGCAAGATCCCGAAGCGATTGCCAACTGGCCGTTGACCCTGGCACGCGACGGGGCGCGGACCCCGCTGCCGTGGCAGGCGCAGAGCGAGCAGGGCGGCTTCACCACCAGCGCGAACCCGTGGCTGCCGCTGGGCGAAGAGAACATGGCCAAGGCGGTCGACCGGCAGGACAATGATCCGGCCTCGCTGCTTAACCTGACGCGGTCGCTGCTGGCGCTGCGCCACCAGAATCCGGCCCTGCGCAATGGCACCTGCGAAGTTGTGCTGGCTGACGAGGCGCGGCTGGTGCTGCGCCGGGTCTCTGGCAGCGAAAGCGTGGTGGCCGTTTTCAACCTGTCCGCCGCCGAAGCGGCCTGGCCAGACGGCCTGCCCGGCAGCGGTGCATCAATCTTCGCGGTCAACGGCGCAGAGCCTGGCCGCCTCCCCGCGTTCGGGGCTGTCATCATCCGGGAGAGCAACTGACATGAAGCCGATCCGTTTCGCGCTGGGCCTGGGCCTGGCGCTTGCCGCCGCTCCGGCTCTGGCCCAGCAGGCGCCGGTCAGCGCGAGCTCGCCCGGTGGCACGGTCAGTGTTGCAGTAACGATCGATGGCGATGGGCGTGCCGCCTATGCCGTGACCCGCAAGGGCAAGGAAATCATCAAGCCGTCGCGCCTGGGCTTCCTGTTTACCGATGATGCCAAGATTGATCGCCGCCTGACCATCACCGGCCAGGAAGTGCGCGATTTTGACGATACCTGGAACCAGCCGTGGGGTGAGTGGGCGCAGATCCGCAATCACTACCGCGAGCTCAAGGTTCACCTGAAGGAAACCACCGCGCTGGCCCGCGTCTTCACCGTGACCTTCCGGCTCTATGAAGACGGCGTGGGGTTCCGTTATGAATTCCCGCAGCAGCCGAACATGGCGAAGACCAACATTGCCGACGAACTGACCGAGTTCGCCTTCGCGCAGGATGGCACCGCCTGGTGGAAGCCGGCCTTCCTGTGGAACCGCGAGGAATACCTTTACAACAAGACCCCGCTTTCGGCGGTAAGCACGGCGGATACGCCGGTCACGATCAAGCTGGCCGATGGCACCCACGTTGCGCTGCACGAGGCCGCGCTGGTGGACTATTCGGGCATGGCGGTGACCCGCACCGAAGGCACCACGCTGCGCGCCAACCTGACCCCCGGCGCGGGTGAGGCCAAGGTCCGCAAGACCGGCGCCTGGAACACCCCGTGGCGCACCCTGATCATCGCCGATGATGCTCCGGGCATCTACCACAGCCACCTGATGCTCAACCTCAATGAGCCCAACAAGCTGGGCGACGTGAGCTGGTTCAAGCCGGGCAAGTTTGCTGGCGTGTGGTGGAACATGATCAAGGGCGAATGGTCCTGGGCGCGCGGGCCGAAGCACGGTGCGACCACGGCCAACGTCAAGAAGTACATCGATTTCGCCGCCGCCAATGGCATTCCGCACGTGCTGGTCGAAGGCTGGAACGTGGGCTGGGATGGCGACTGGTTTGGTAATGGCTGGGACATGGACTTCGCCAAGCCGACCGAGGACTTCGACGTGAAGGCGCTGGTCGCCTATGGCAAGAAGAAGGGCGTCCGCCTGATCGGCCACCACGAAACCGGCGGGGCCGCGACGCATTACGAAAACCAGTTCGACAAGGCTTTCAAGTTCGCTGCCGACAACGGCTACATGGTGGTGAAGACCGGCTATGTCACCGATGCCGGTCAGATCGAGCGGGTCGATGCCGATGGCAAGAAGTACCGCGAATGGCACGAAGGCCAGTGGATGACCAACCACTTCATCCGCGTTGCCGAAGCCGCCGCCAAGTACAAGATCGCCTTTGACAGCCACGAACCGGTCAAGGGCACGGGCCTGCAACGCACCTATCCCAACTGGGTGGCGCGCGAAGGCATGCGCGGGATGGAATACAACGCCTGGCTGGGCGGCAAGAACCCGCCCGAGCACGAAGCCAACCTGGTCTTCACCCGCATGCTTGAAGGGCCGATGGACTTTACCCCCGGCGTGCTGAGCCTGAAGGGGGCCGAAAACAGCGATCTGCTCTCCACCCTGGCCAAGCAGCTGGCGCTTTACGTGGTGATCTATTCGCCGGTGCAGATGCTGGCCGATACGCCTGAGAACTACGCCAAGTTCCCGAAGGAGATGAAGTTCATCCGCGACGTGCCGACCGACTGGCAGGAAACCCGCGTGCTCAATGGCGAGATCGGCGATTATGCCACTATCGCCCGCAAGGAGCGCGGCGGCGAGGGCTGGTATATCGGCGCCGTGGGCGATGAGAACGCCCACACCGTTTCGTTCAAGCTGGACTTCCTGACCGCGGGCAAGCGCTACAAGGCGGAAATCTATCGCGATGGCGATGATGCCGATTACCGCACGGAAAAGCGCCACTCGATCGCGATCGAAAGCAAGGTGCTGACCAGCGCCGACAGCCTGACCCTGCGTATTGCGCCGGGCGGCGGCTTCGCGATCCGGCTGGTCCCGGCCAAGTGAGGGCGCTGGGCGGCCTGCTGGCGCTGATCGCGGCGCTGCTGGCTGCCCCGGCGCTGGCCCGGTCCGATGCCGGACGCTTCCTCGAATACGAACACGTTGCCGCCGCAGGCCTGCCCGAGCAGCGGCTGACGATCTGGCTGCCGCCGGGCTATGACAAGGGCGGCAAACGCTACCCGGTGCTCTATATGCATGACGGGCATAACCTGTTCGATCCGGCCAAGAGCAATTTCAACAAGGTCTGGGCGGCGGACAAGGCGATGCTGGCGGCGATGCGGACCGGCAAGGTTGCGCCGCACATCATCGTCGGCATCTGGGCGCCGGGCCAGGATCGCTATCGCCAGTACCTGCCGCAATCGCTTTACCAGGCGTCCAGCGGCACGCCGCGCGCGGCGATGGACGCGATGACCGGCGGGCCGGTGATCAGCGCGGCCTATCTCGACTGGCTGGCCGGGCCGCTGAAGCAATGGGTCGACACTAGCTTCCGCACCCGCCCCGGGCGTGACGACACGGCGATCATGGGATCGAGCATGGGCGGCCTGATGAGCTGCTACGCCTTCCTTGAGCGTCCGCAAACCTATGGCCGCGCCGGCTGTGTTTCATCGCACTGGCCTGCGGCCGATCCACGCGCCGTGGGTGAGGCAAGTCCTGAACTGATCGCGCTTTGGGATGGCTGGTTCGCCGCGCGGCTGGGCCAGCCCGATGGTCGGCGGGTCTGGATGGATCACGGCACGGCCACGCTCGACGCCTTCTATGCGCCATATCAGCAGGCGATCGACGTGCGCATGGCCGCCAGCGGCTGGCAGCGGGGGCGCGATTGGGAAAGCAAGGTCTATGAAGGCGCCGAGCACGAAGAAAACGCCTGGGCGCGCCGCCTGCCCGAAGTGTTTGGCTGGCTGCTGCGGAAGTAGTCAGGTCGGCCGGGGCAGGGCGGTCGTCGCCTTCATCCGCTCCATCGAAAAGCTTGAACTGACATCGGCCAGATCCGGGATCGCGGCGATCAGCTTGCGATAAATCCGATCGTAGTGCGCAATGTCGCGCACCACCAGCTTGAGCAGGTAATCGACATCGCCCGCCATGCGGTGGCATTCGACGATCTCGTCTATCGCGGCCACCCCGCGGGAGAAGGCCTCCAGCCAAGCCGGATCGTGGCGATTGGTCCGGATCGACACGAAGACCGTGGTTGCCAGCCCCAGCCGGGCCGGATCGACCAGCGCCACCCGGCGGGCGATGATGCCGCTATCCTCCAATCGCTTGATCCGCCGCCAGCAGGCGTTGCTCGACAGGCCCACCCGATCGCCCACATCCTGCACGGCGAGCGAGGCATCGCTCTGCAAAACGCCGAGGATTGCCCAGTCAATCGAATCCAATTGCAATAAATCGGTCTGCATTGAGATAAAATTGCATTAAAGATGCCTTTTGTCCATAAAAATGGTGATGATTTTGCATCCTAACCAGCATATTCTTGCGTCACCAACCGGGAGAGCCAGCCAATGTCCCTCAAGACCCTCTTCACCGAGCATCCGGCCAGCGTCGATGAGACCTATGGTGAGCACTTCGTGATGGCCACGGGCTTTGGCACGCGGATGATCCTCGGCGGCTTTGCCTGTCTGCTCCACGGGATCTTCCCGTTCCTGTTCGTGAAAACCGGCTCGGCGCAGATCAGCACGCTGCACGATCGCATGGTCAAGAACCGGAACACCAAGCAGCTGCCGGCGATCCTCGATTTCGTGATCTGATTAGCAGCGACACTTTAAATCTTCGTCATGCTGAACTTGTTTCAGCACCCATCGTGCCGCCAGGCCGACCTGGCAGGACTGAATTAGTCCCCGTCATTTGTTGATTGCAGGATAGCGCCGGAAATAGCCGCGCAATGGGCCCTGAAACGCGTTCAGGGTGACGAGCGGGGGGATGCTGCTCCCCCCGCTCGTTCCGTCAGTCTGCGCCGAGCTTCTTGTCCTCATTGGCGCGTTGGACCACGTAGAGGCGGATCGCTTCGATCTGCTCTGGCGTGAACTGCCCCTTCCAGGCGACCATCCCGTTCTGCTTGAGCAGGCCATCGTGGACGATTTCCTGCCACAGCTTGGGATTGCCCAGCGCGACCGAGTGGCGCAGGTCCGGGTTGAGCGCACCAGCCACCGCGGTGGAGCCGTGGCAGACGCTGCACGAATTGGTGTAGGCCTTCATGCCAATCGCCAGCTGCTGCGGCGTGCCGCTGACCGGCGGGGGATCGAGCACCCGCTTGGTTTCAGTGGGCGCGGCGGGCAGCTTGCCCTTGGCGCCCAGCTTGAACACCAGCAGACGGCTGATGTTGGGGGTGATCCGCTTGGTCACCAGCTTGCCGGCCGAAACGTCCCAGACGCCGCCCCAGCCGACCATGACCGCAACATATTGTTCGCCATCGATCATGTAGGTCATCGGTGCGGCCAGGATCCCGCTCTGCGCCTGGAATGACCACAGCTGCTTGCCGGTATCAGCCGAATAGGCGCGGAATTCGCCCAGCGCCGTGCCCTGGAACACGAGGTTGCCCGCCGTGGCGAGCGTGCCGCCATTGGTCGGCGTTTCCTGCGGAACCTTCCACTTCACCGTGCCGGTGACCGGATCGAAGGCGACCAGCGCTCCGGTCATCGCTGCGGCCGTGGCCTGCCGGATCGCCTTGTCGGCCGGCAGGTTGCCGGGCGAGGCATCGATGCCCAGCTGGAAGCCGGTGGTGCCGGGCTTCCAGTCCGGATCATGGCTATAGACCTGCGGAGTATTGTTGGTCGGGATATAGACCAGCCCGGTCTTCGGGCTGAAGCTCATCGGCGTCCACGAGTGGGCGCCAACCGCGCCGGGGAAGCCCACCCAGGGCTTGCCGGTCAGCTCATACTTGGCATCGGGGTTCACATCGGGCTTGCCGGTCTTGGGATCAAGGCCCTTGGCCCAGTTGATCCCTTCGACGAACGGCTTGCCGGAGATGAACTGGCCGGTGGCGGCATCGAGCACATAGAAGAAGCCATTCTTCGGCGCGTGCATGATCACGTGCCGCACCTTGCCGCCGATGTTGAGGTCAGCCACGGTGATCTGCTGGTTGCTGTCAAAGTCCCAGCGGTCTTCCGGGGTTTCCTGGAAGTGCCAGACATATTCGCCGGTGTCCGGCTTCACCGCCACAATCGAGGCGGTGTAGAGGCTGTCACCCGCGCCATTGGTGTTGCGATAGGCCGGGTTCCAGGGCTCTGCATTGGCCGTGCCGAAGTAAACGAGGTCGGTCTTGGGATCGTAGGTGATCGAATCCCACACCGTGCCGCCGCCGCCGCGCTTGTAGAAATCGCCGCTCCAGGTCTTCAGCGCCGCATCAAGGTGCTTGCCGTCCTGCGGCTTGGAAGGATCGCCGGGAACGGTGTGGAAGCGCCACAGCTCGTCACCCGTTTCGGCATCGAAGGCGGCCAGATAGCCGCGGGTGAAATACTCGGAACCGGCCGAACCGAGCAGGACGCGGCCCTTGACGATCCGCGGCGCGCCAGTGATCGCCATGTGCGATCCTTCGGGGATGGTCAGCTTCTTCCAGAGAACCTTGCCGGTCTTGGCATCGAGCGCGACCAGGTAGCCATCGAGCGTGCCGACATAGACCTTGTTGCCATAGAGCGCGACGCCGCGGTTGACCGCATCGCAGCACACTTCGACCAGCTTGGCGCGCGGCACTTCCGGATCATAGGACCACTTGAGCGCGCCGGTCTTGGCGTCATAGGCCTTGACCATCGACCAGGCGGTCGTGGTGTAGAGCACGCCATCGTGCATCAGCGGCGTGGCTTCCTGCCCGCGCGCCGTATCCAGATCAGCCGACCAGGCCAGGCCCAGCTGGGCAACGTTGGTATCGTTGATCGCGGTCAGGTTGGAAAAGCGTTGCTCACCATAGTCACGGCCATAGGACAGCCATTCGCCATCCGCCGCGGCCAGGATCTTGGCATCGGTGACGCCTTCCGTCGCCGGTGGTGAAACCGATTTGCCGCAGCCGGTCAAAGCCAGCACGGCGGCAGCAGCAAGCAGCCTCAAACGCATCGCATCCATCCCCTTCCTCGTGGTGGGCCCGGACCTTCCCGGATCCGGCCTCCTTGTGGGCGCCAGTGTGCCGTTAATCGCGCGGTTAAGCTAGCCCTCTTGTGCAGTTAGGGTTATCATCAGGTTTGGGGGTGCAAGGAGTATCGCAATGTGTGATGACCTGACCGCAATCGAGGAAGAGCAGGCACTGGAATCGCGCGGTTTTGACCGCCGCAGCTTCACGGCTCTTGGGGTAACCGGGCTGGGCGTCATGGCTGCGCCGCTGGCCGCTACCGTGCCGGGCGGGCTGGCCGAACATTCGGTTATGGTGCCGACTCCGGACGGGAAGATGGATGCCTTTTTCGTCCATCCGGCCAAGGGCAAGCATCCCGCCGTGATCCTCTGGCCCGACATTGCTGGGCTGCGTGAGGCCTACAAGGTCATGGCGCGGCGGCTGGCGGGTGAAGGCTATGCCGTGCTGGTGCTGAACCAGTATTACCGATCGGCTCCGGCGCCGCATTTCAACGCGATTGCCGAATGGCGCACGCCCGAGGGGCAGGCCAAGCTGCGGCCGATGATCCCCTTGCTCAACTCTGGCGCGGTCGAGCGTGATGCCTGGGCGGCAGCCGACTGGCTGGATAAGCAGGCGACGGTCAATGCCAAGCGCGGGATCGGTACGGCAGGCTATTGCATGGGCGGGCCGTTCACGGTGCGCACCGCCCACGCCGTGCGCGACCGGGTGCGCGCTGCTGCGTCGTTCCATGGTGCCTCGCTGGTCACCGACAAACCCGACAGCCCGCACCTGTTGCTGCAAGCGACCAAGGCCAGTTACCTCTTCGCCATCGCCCGCAATGATGATGCCCGCGCACCGGGTGACAAGGATGCACTGCGCCAGGCGGCCAAGGCGGCAGGGCGCGCGGCAGAGGTAGAGGTCTATCCGGCCGATCACGGCTGGTGCACGATAGACGCCCCCGTTTATGAAAAGACGCAGGCTGAACGCGCCTGGGCGCGGATGTTGGCGCTGTTCCGCACACTGTAAAATCAAGCCGTTGCAGCATGGCCCGCCGCGTCCCATATTGGCGCGACAAGGAGACCCGACATGGCAGACAAGCTGAACCTGACCGAGGCAGAATGGCTGGAAAAGCTGGGGCCTGAGCGGTTCCATATCCTGCGCCAGGCCGGGACCGAGCGGCCCTTTACCGGCAAGTTCGATGGGCACAAGGCCGAGGGGACCTATACCTGCGGCGGCTGCGGCGCGCCGCTGTTCGCCTCTGACGAAAAGTTTGATTCCGGCTGCGGCTGGCCCAGCTATTCGGCGCCGCTGCCCAGCGCCCCGATTGAGGAACTGGTTGATACCAGCCACGGGATGATCCGCACCGAAGTGCGCTGCGCCCGCTGCGATGGTCATCTGGGCCACGTTTTCCCGGATGGTCCGGCGCCGACCGGGCTGCGCTATTGCATCAACAGCGCCAGTCTGGATTTCGAGCCGGAGGAATAGCCACCGGGTCTGCACCAATTCTGCGATTCACCCGGCGTTACAATTCGCCTATGCAGGGTGGGACCGGGCCTTGGTCGGCTCGTTGAAGGGAATAGCATACCGCCATGGCGCGCAAGGATGTGAAGGGGCGCGGCGCGCCCGAACGCGATGAACCGTCGGGCTTTCGCCGGTTTGTCCGCAGGCTGTTTGTCTGGGCCGTGTCGCTGGCCGTGGTTGGTGCGCTCGCGCTGGGCGTCGCGGTTGGCCTGACGGCGCGATCGCTTCCCGAATTCGATGAGCTCAAGGGCAGCCAGGTGGGCCAGACGATCCTGGTCCGCGCGCGCGACGGGACCGAACTGGTCTCGATCGGGCCCAGCTATGGCCACTGGCTGAGCCATGAACAGATCCCGCAGGTGATGCGCACGGCGATGGTCTCGGTCGAGGATCGCCGGTTCCATTCGCACCCGGGGATCGATCCGATCGGCCTGGTCCGCGCGGGCGTCGTTTCGATCGCCACCGGCAAATCGGTCCGCGCTACCTCGACGATCACCCAGCAGCTGGCGCGCACGGTCTTCCTCAACAACAACCGCAGCTATGCCCGCAAGCTGCGCGAAGCCGTGCTGGCGCTGGCGCTGGAGTGGAAATTCTCGAAGGAACAAATCCTCGAACTCTATCTCAACAAGGTCTACTTCGGCGGCGGCGCCTATGGCGTCGATGCCGCCAGCCGCAAGTTCTTTGGCCATCCCGGTACCGAGATTACCCTGCCCGAGGCCGCAATCATCGCGGGCCTGGTCAAGGCGCCATCGCACTATTCGCCCACGGCCGATAGCCAGGCCGCGGTTGACCGGGCCAAGGTCGTGCTTTCGGTGATGAAGGATAACGGCGACGTGACCCCATCACAGGCGGCCGCGGTCGATTTCAACGCGATCAAGTTTGCGGCGGAAAAGGGCCAGAACTCGGTCCGCTACTTCACCGATTGGGCCCTGCCACAGCTTGACCTGCTGCTGCCCGACAATACCCAGGCGATCGAGGTCTGGACCACGCTTGATCCGAAGATGCAGGCGGCGGCAACCCAGGCGATTGAGACCAATACCCCCAAGGGCGCACAAGGTGCGCTGGTCAGCATGGACCGCGATGGCGCGGTTCTGGCGATGGTGGGCGGCACGGACTATGTCTCGTCCAATTACAACCGGGCGGTCAATGCGGTGCGCCAGCCGGGTTCGGCCTGGAAGCTGTTCGTCTACCTCGCTGCGCTGGAAGCCGGCTATACCCCGAACGACCGCGTGGTTGACGAACCCGTCACCATTGACGGCTGGAGCCCGCGCAACTCGAACGGCACCTATGCCGGTGAGATCGATGTGCGCACGGCCTTTGCCTATTCGAAGAACACGGTTGCCGCGCAGCTGGGCAACGAAGTGGGCTTCAGCGCCGTGGCCGGGATTGCCCGGCGCTTTGGCATTACCACGCCGATCTCGACCGTTCCCTCGATGGTGCTGGGCAGCAATGACGTTCGCGTGATTGACCTGACCCGCGCCTTTGCTGCTGTCTCGGCCAAGGGGCGGGCGGTTGATCCCTATGGCATTACCAAGGTCCAGACCCTCGATGGCAAGGTGCTCTACCAGCGCGAGGTGAGGGAAGGGCCGATGCTGGTTCCGGCCTATGTCTCGGCCGGGATTACCGATCTGCTGCAAAGCGCGGTCAGCACCGGCACCGGCCGGGCGGCCCAGATCGGTCGCCCCGTGGCGGGCAAGACCGGCACGACCAATTCCAACAAGGATGGCTGGTTCCTGGGCTTCTCCAGCGGGATCACCACCGGCGTTTGGATGGGCCGGGACGATGCCAAGCCGGTCGGCGGGCTGCAGGGCGGCACGGCTCCGGCGCGGGCTTTCGCGCAGTACATGACCGTGGCCGTGGCCAGTCGTCCGATCGAGAAGTTCGATACCGAGGTGACCCTGCCGGCCTGGCAGCTGGAGCCGGATGATGAAGCCCAGCTCAGCGGCAATCCGGATGACTATTACTATGCCGATGATCAGGGCAATATGGTCCAGCCCGATCGCCAGGAACCCGCGGCCACGGATGGGGCCGAGCCCAAGGCCCCGCCGCCCGCCGCCAATGAAGACTTCCTGCGCGAGGCCACCGGCGCCCGGCCCGGCGCCAGTCCCGCAAACAAAAAGCCCCCGGCGAACTAGACCGGGGGCTTCATCAGGCTTGGTTCGGAAAGGTTAGCGGATCCGGACCGGGAGGTATGCGGCCGGCTGGCCGCGGCGTTGGACGCGCAGCAGGACGGCAGCACGATTCTCGGCCTTGGCGGCGCGGATGATCGCTTCCAGATCGGTCACCGTCAGCACATCGCGATAATTGGCGGAAAGGATCACGTCGCCGCGCTGGAGCCCCTTGGCGCCGGCATCGGACGTGCCGTCAACCACCGAGATTACCAGCCCGCGGGTATCGGTCGGCAGCCCGATCTGGCCGGCAATCTGCGGGGTGAGCGGCAGGACCGAGAGGCCGAGCGCGCGTTCGGCTAGCCCTTCGCCCTGCTTCTCGGGCGCGCGGTTGTAGCGATCGTCGGGATCGGGGGTTCCGGGCGCGAAGGTCTGCTTGGCCAGCTCTTCCTCGCTCGGGCGCTTGCCGACTGTGGCGCTAAGCGACATCCGCTTGCCATTGCGGATCACCTCGATCGGGATCCGCTTGCCGGGGGCCGTGTTGGCCACAATGAACGACAGGGTATTGTCAGGCGCAACCTCCTGGTTGTCGACCTTGACCACCACATCGCCGGCCTGCATCCCCGCCGCAGCGGCCGCCTGGCCGGGCTGAACGGTCTGGACCAGTTCGCCGCGATTGCGGGCCAGGCCCAGCGAATCCGCGACATCTTCGGTCACCGGGACAATCGTGACGCCCAGATAGCCGCGATCGATGGTCTGGCCGCGCATCAGCTTGTCAACGATCGGCGCAGCAATATCGGCCGGGATGGCAAAGCCGATGCCGACATTGCCGCCGGTGGGCGAGAAGATCGCATTGTTGATGCCGATCACGTTGCCCTTCATGTCGAACAGCGGACCACCCGAATTGCCGCGGTTGATCGAGGCATCGGTCTGGATGTAGCGGCTTGCGCCCGAAGAGCGGTGGACGGCCGAAACGATCCCCGAAGTGACCGTGCCGCCAAGGCCGAACGGGTTGCCGATGGCGATCACCCAGTCACCCACGCGGGCGGCTTCGCTGTTGCCGAACTTCACGAAGGGCAGGGTCTTGCCAGCATCGATCTTGAGCACGGCGAGGTCCGACTGCGCATCGCGGCCGATCAGGCGGGCGGTATGTTCGGCCCCGTCGCTCAACGTCACGGTGATCGACTGGACTTCGCCCTGACCATCGGCCGTGATCACGTGGTTGTTGGTGACCACATAGCCATCGGCCGAGATGATGAAGCCTGAACCCAGCGACTGCGCTTCACGCGTCGTGGCACCGCCATTGCCGCCGCCGAACAGGTCTTCGAACGGGGTTCCGGCAAAGGGGTTGCCATTGGCCACGCGGACGCGCTGGCGCGTGGCAATGTTGACCACGGCCGGCTGCAATTGCTGGGTCAGCTCGGCAAAGCTGGCCGGCGCGCCGGCGCGAGGGACCACGGCTTCCATCCGGGCGGCGTCATTCTGCGCCACCTGTGCTCCGGCGGGGATGCCGGTCAGCACCGAAACGGCAGCACCACCAACCAGCAGTGCACTCGTTACTCCATAGGCGTATCGCACGTGTTCAACTTCCTCTTCAAATTCTTCACCCCGAAACGGGCGCGGTGTGATTCAAACATTCCCGCCTGAACAAGAATTGAATGAATCGACCAAGGTAATTCAGCGGCCCTTGAACTGCCGCAGATATTCGTTGTCGGGCGACAGGATGATCGTGCTGCTGCCCTTGTTTGCCTGGTTGGCAAAGGTGGCATCGTAGCTCTTCATCGCGCGGTAGAAGTCATAGAAAGCCGGATCCTTGCCAAAGGCGGCGGCATAGATCTGGGTTGCCCGGGCTTCGGCCTCGGACGTGATCAGCTGGGCCTGCTTCTGGCCCTGCGCCTGGATCGTGGTTGCTTCCTGTTCGCGCGCCGCCTGCATCCGGGCAAAAGCAGACTCGAGCGCCCCGGCCGGGAGGTCAGCGCGCTGGATCCGCACGTCGATCACCTGGGCGCCATATTCGCGCGCCTGCTTGTCGAGGTTTTCCTTGATCTGGGTCATCGCCGCGCCGCGTTCGGCGTTGAGCAGCGACTGGAAGGTGCGCTTGCCCAGTTCCTGGCGCAGGACCGAGGTCATGATCGGCTGAAGCTGGCTGACCACCCGGTCAGTCGTGCCGGCGGTCTTGACCATCTTGACCGGGTCAATGATCCGGAAGCGGGCATAGGCCGTCACCTCCAGCCGCAACTGGTCGGTCGAAAGCACGGTCTGGCGCTCCATCGGGAACGAAAGCAGGCGCTTGTCGATCCAGACCAGCTGTTCGATGAACGGAATGCGCCAGCTGATCCCGGCACCGGTCTGGCCAAAGTCCTGCTGGGGTTTGAAGGCATTGATCTTGCGAACCGGTTCACCCAGTCGCACCACTACCACCTGCTGCGTTTCCGGTACGATGACGATGGACGACATGGCGACAACGACTGCCGCCACAGCGGCGAGCACGGCCGCCTTGTTGCTTTGCCACAGGTCAGTCAGCATCACTGGCCTCCTGCAGCGGGCGCGGCATCCTGTGCGCGGCGGCGCAGTTCGGGCAGGGGCAGGTAAGGGGTCACGCCATTGGCCTCAACCACCACCTTGTCGTTGGACGAAAGCACGCGTTCCATGGTTTCGTAGTACATCCGGCGCTTGGTCACCTGTGGAGCCAGTTTGTATTCGGCATAGACCTTGTCAAAGGCTGCGGCCTCACCCTCGGCGCGGGCCAGGGTCTGCTGGGCCCAGGCCTGGGCATTGTTCTTGTCACGCTCGGCCAGCTGCTGGGCCACGTTGACCTTCTGGAAGGCGTCGGCGACCTTTTCCGGCGGATCAGCCTTCTTGATATCGACGCCGATCACGTTGACCCCGGCGCGGTAGGCATCGAGGATCGCCTGCATCCGGCGGCGGGTGTTCGCTTCAAGCTGGCCGCGCCCGGTGCCGTCCCACACCGCCTTCAGCGGAACTTCGGCCACCGACAGGCGCATGGCCGCTTCGGCCACATCGCGCACGGTGTTCTGCGGATCGGTTGCGGCGAAGGTGAACTCTTCGAGGTTCTTGATGTTCCAGCGCACCTGATAGGACAGGTCAATCAGGTTCTGGTCACTGGTCAGGACCAGGTTTTCGCCCTCACCCTCCGGGATCACGTCATTGGTGACCGAGGTGACATCGCGGGTTTCAACCTGCTGGAATGGCCAGGGGGCGGTGAAGTTCACGCCCGAACCGATCGTATGGCTATATTTACCAAAGGTCGTGACGATGCCCTGTTCCTTGGGGCTGAGCTGGTGGGTGGAGCTGCTGAACAGCCACAGCAGCGCCACGCCGCCCAGGATCAGCGGCAGCCAGCTCTTGCCGTTGGCCCGCGGCGGGAGCGAGGGGAACCCGCCGCGGCCACCGCCGCCACCGGAACCCCTGCGCTTGGCGCGGAAGATGTCCTCGATATTGGGTGGACGGCGATCACCGGCATAGTCGTCGGGCTTGAGCCAGGGATTGCGCGGACCGGGCGCACCGGGCGGATCGCCGGCCGGCGCGCCGTCTTGGGGCGGCGTGGCCGGCGGTTCTTCGCCACCGCCGCTGCCGCCAGCGTTGTTGCCGTTGCCCCAAGGGCTCTTCCGCCCGGCCATGGCCAGCCACTGACCCGGCCTGAAACTGCCATTTGCACTCATGGACTTCGTTATAGGTAGTGCTGGACCAAAAAACAGGGTCTCGCTGCGCTTTTTCCTTGCTAGGGGGCGGCATACAGCAAACGGAGCCCCCCCTTGAGCGATATTGATGTCCTGAAACCCCTTTTGCCACCGCTCGCCCAGGCCCGCCTGCAATCGTTGCGGCTGGCCGATGGCACCGCCACGGTGATCCTCGATGCCAGCGGATTCGATGGCATCGAGCGTGATCGGCTGGAGGCAGCGGTCAAGGAGGCCCTGGCTGCCGCAACCGGGGTGACCGAAGTGCGCGTGGCGATGATGGCGGACAAGCCCAAACGCCGGATCGTTGCGGTCGGATCGGGCAAGGGCGGCGTTGGCAAGTCGACTGTTTCGGCCAACCTTGCGGTCGCGCTGGCCCGGCTGGGCCGCAAGGTCGGGCTGGTCGATGCCGATATCTATGGCCCGTCGCAGCCGCGCTTGCTCGGCACCGAAGGCAAGCGCCCTGATGCCCGCGAAAAGCAGCTGTTGCCGGTGCCCAGCGAATATGGCGTTGGTGTGCTCTCGATGGGCAACCTGATCGAACCGGGCAAGGCGATTGCCTGGCGCGGGCCGATGGCCGGGAATGCCCTGGGCCAGCTGGTCGATGCCGATTGGGGTGCGGCCGAAATCCTGGTGGTCGATCTGCCGCCCGGCACGGGGGATGTGCAGTTGACCATGCTTCAGCGGCACAAGCCGGCCGGGGCGGTGATCGTTTCGACCCCGCAGGACCTCGCGTTGATCGACGCGACCCGTGCGATGCAGTTGTTCGATGTTGGCCAGGTGCCGGTGATCGGGCTGGTCGAGAATATGGCCGGCTATGTCTGCCCGCATTGCGGCGAAGCATCGGACCCGTTCGGCAAGGGCGGTGCAGAGGCGGAAGCAGAGCGGTTGGGTCATGCGTTCCTCGGGCGTATTCCGCTCGACCTTGCGATCCGTCAGGCCAGCGATGCCGGTGTGCCGCCGGCCGCTGGCGAAGGTCCGCAGGCGGAAGCCTTCCTGGCGCTGGCCCGGCGCGTCGCGACCTGGCTGGATAACACCTGATGCACCTTTCGCGGCGAGGGGTAATGATCGGAGCCGGGGCAGCCGGCGGCCTGCTGGTCGCCTGGGCGCTCACCCCGCGCCGCTTCGATCCGCCACTCGCCGCGCAGGAAGGCGAACAGGTCTTCAATGCCTGGCTCCGGATCGGACGTGACGGCGTCGTAACCGTGGCCGTGCCGGACCTTGAAATGGGGCAGGGGATCACCACGCTGCTCCCGCAGGTGATCGCTGTCGAACTCGGCGCGGACTGGCGGCAGATCGCGGTCGAGCCGGCGCCGGTCAGCGGTACCTATGCCAATGCTCCGCTGGCCGCGCATTGGCGCAGCCTGTGGATGCCGCTCGCGCCTGATCTGGCTGAAGGCGAGGACAGCGTGCTGGCCAAGCGATATGGCGAACGCGCAGCCTTCATGGTGACTGCCGAGGGGAGCAGCCTGGCCGCGCATGAAGAGGCGGCCCGGATCGCCGCTGCCGCCGCGCGGGCCATGCTGGCGATGGCGGCCGCAGACCGCTGGGGCCTGGCCTGGGAGGAATGCGACGTCAGGAACGGCGTTGTCACCCACGGCCAGCGGCGGGCGCGCTTCGCCGAACTGGTCGACGCGGCGA
>CAWUNP010000006.1:0-15919 GCA_963923805.1 uncultured Novosphingobium sp.
TGCCGGGGGTGCGGTGGAAGGTCAGGCTATCGACCACCTCGCACTGCGGGCCGCTGGCACTGTGACGCAGGCCCGTGATGCCGCGCACATCCAGCCCCAGCGCTGCCTGCGCCGAAAGGATCGCTCGGGTGCGGAAGCTATAACCGCTGTGCAGCGGCAGCGAGTGATCGAGGACGTGGAGCACGCGGGTCATGGGGGCGGGGCATAGCCGCGCAAGGCTTAACGCTGCGTCAACCCGCGCGGGCTAAGTGCTTGCCTTGATGATCGATTATCTTGCCCTGGTGCTGTCACACAGCCTGCTGTTCATCGCCGGGTGGCAGCTGACGTCGCGGGTCGATCTCGATCAGGATCTGCCTGCCGATGCGACCGAGCCGCCGGCAGCGACCGAGCCGAAACCGGGGCTGCGCATCCGTGCTTGATCTGGCGATCACCGCCTTCACCCTGGCTTTCCTGACACTTGGTCTGCGCCGCCCGTTCCTGTGGGTGCTGGGCTATCTCTATATCGATATTCTGACCCCGCAGAAAATCAGTTGGTCGCTGCTGGCCGCGCTGCCGATCTCGTTGATCGCCTTCATCCTGGCCTTTGGCGGGTGGCTGGTGCTGGATAACAAGCAGGACACGCGCTTTACCCTGCGCCAGTTCCTGATCCTGGTCCTGCTGGGCTATTGCGCGATCACCACCACGATTGCCGATTTTCCGATCGAGGCGGCGCTGAAGTGGGACTGGGTTTGGAAAGCGCTGCTGTTCGCGATCTTTCTGCCACTGACCCTGCGCACGCGGCTGCGGTTTGAAGCCGTGGTGACGGTGATTGTCCTCTCGGTCGGCGCGATCGTGATCAGCGGCGGGATGAAGACCGCCGCGGGCGGCGGCGGCTATGGCCAGCTGGAAACCTTCGTTCCCAGCAACACCGGAATCTATGAAGGCTCGATCCTGTCGACCATTGCCATTGCCATCATCCCGCTGATCTGGTGGGCGGCGCGCTTCACCACGCTGTTTCCGCGCGGGCCGCTGGTGACCCTGTTCGCCGCCGCGCTGACCTTTGCCGCCTTGCTGATCCCGGTCGGCACCCAGGCGCGCACCGGGCTGCTGTGCATCGGCCTGCTGGCCGTGCTCTCGCTGCGGTCGGTCAAGCGGCGCTTCCTCTATCTCACCATGGCCGGGCTGGTTGCGGCGGCCGCCATTCCGTTTCTTCCCAAAAGCTATACCGAGCGGATGAGCACGATCGAAAACCACCAGTCGGACCAGTCCGCCTCAACCCGGGTGGCGGTCTGGATGTGGACGCTCGATTACGTGAAGGATCATCCCTTTGGCGGCGGTTTCGATGCCTATCGCAGCAACCGCCTGCTGATCCCGACCGTGGCCGCAGAGGGGAGCGGCAACAATGTCACGCTGAAGACGACCTATCATGTCGAACAGAGCCGGGCCTACCACTCTGCCTATTTCGAGATGCTAGGGGAACAGGGCTATGCTGGCCTGCTGCTGTGGGCCTGGATCCAGCTGCTGGGCGTCTGGCAGATGGAGCGGCTGCGCCGCCGCTGGCAGGACCGGACCGATCCCGGCCAGGCCTGGGTCGCCGCGTTGGCTACGGCACTGCAAGTGTCGCAGCTGGTCTACTTCCTGGGCGCGGTCTTCGTGGGGATCGCTTACCAGCCGGTGATGTTCATGATCATTGGCCTGCAATGCGGGCTATGGTCCTACTGCCGGCGGATCGATGCCCCGGCGCCGCGGCCGATCAGCCCGGCGGGCCCATTGCGGCCCGGTGCCGGGTAAGCCGAAACAGCCGCTTGCCGAGGTGATTCGCGCAGCCCGCGCCAAGCCCGACCTGCCTTGCCGTAGCGGCAGGCGCAGGTCCGTTGCACCCGGGGCGCGGTTGGGCCATGAAGATGCCTTTCCAGCTTTAGGAGAGGCGCAATGACCCCGCAGGAACTCGCAGCCAAGACTGGCGAAGTGATCGGCGTTTCGGACTGGTTCGCAGTCACCCAGGAACGCATCAACATGTTCGCCGATGCCACGGGTGACCACCAGTTCATCCATATCGACGAGGAAAAGGCCAAGCACACCCCGTTCGGCGGGACGATCGCGCATGGCTTTCTGACTCTCTCGCTGCTGCCGGTGCTGGGCGCCATGACCGAAGGCGCGCGCGTCGACGGGATCAAGATGGGCGTCAACTATGGTGGCAACAAGACGCGCTTCATCAGCCCGGTCCGCGCCGGCAAGCGCGTGCGCGCCCACACCAAGCTGCTCGAACTGGTCGAAAAGCGCCCCGGCCAGTGGCAGCAGACCAACGAAATCACCATCGAGATCGAAGGCGAGGACAAGCCTGCCCTGATCTGCGAATGGATCACGCTGTTCTTCGTGTGAGCCTACCCCAATCCTTATGTCGCGTTCGGCCTTCGACAGGCTCAGGCTGAGCGGGACATAGTGCCAGAACCCGGATCCCGCTCAGGCTGAGCTTGTCGAAGCCCCGGCCTGAGCAGACCAACCAAGGAATTTTCCATGTCACGTGATGCAGTAATCGTTTCCACTGCCCGCACCCCGCTGACCAAGGCGGCGCGCGGTGCGTTCAACAATACCACCGGTGCCACGCTTGGCGCCCATTCGATCCGCGCTGCGGTCGAGCGTGCCGGGCTCTCCGGCGGTGAGATCGACGACGTGCTGATGGGCTCGGCCGTTCAGCAGGGTTCGACCAGCGGCAACGTCGCTCGCCTCGCTGCGCTGCGCGCCGGCCTGCCGGTTTCGGTCCCCGCGATGACGATCGACCGCCAGTGCTCGTCGGGCCTGATGACCATCGCCACGGCAGCCAAGCAGATCCTGGTCGACAATATGGACATCTGCGTCGCCGGCGGCCTGGAAAGCATTTCCAAGGTGGTTGGCAGCGGCAAGATGTTTGTCGAGCCGGACCGCGAGCTGCTGGAAATGCACCCGCATATCTACATGCCGATGATCGGCACGGCCGAAGTGGTGGCCAAGCGCTATAACATCAGCCGCGAAGCGCAGGACGAATACTCGCTCCAGTCGCAGCAGCGCACCGCTGCCGCCCAGGCTGCCGGCAAGTTCGACGACGAAATCGTGCCCTGCAAGGCGACCATGGCGATCGTCGACAAGGAGACCAAGGAAGTCTCCTACAAGGACGTCACCGCCGATCGCGACGATTGCAACCGCCCCGACACCACGCTGGAAGGGCTCGCCAGCCTGAAGCCGGTGATGGGCGAAGGCCACACGATCACCGCCGGCAATGCCAGCCAGCTTTCGGATGGTTCGTCGGCCTGCGTGCTGATGGAAGCCAAGGTGGCCGAAAAGCGTGGCCTGACCCCGCTGGGCCGCTATGTCGGCATGGCCGTGGCCGGCACCGAGCCTGACGAAATGGGCATCGGCCCGGTTTTCGCGATCCCCAAGCTGCTCGAACGCTTCAACCTGAAGATGGACGATATCGGCCTGTGGGAACTGAACGAAGCCTTCGCCGTCCAGGTGCTCTACTGCCGCGACAAGCTGGGCATCCCTGACGAGCTGCTCAACGTCAACGGCGGCTCGATCTCGATCGGCCACCCCTTCGGCATGACCGGCGCGCGCTGCACCGGCCACGCGCTGATCGAAGGCAAGCGCCGCGGTGCCAAGTATGCCGTGGTGACCATGTGCATCGGCGGCGGCCAGGGCGCTGCCGGCCTGTTCGAAGTCTTCTGATGCGCTTGTCGGAGCCTCGCATTGTTCCCGTCGATCTGAGCAAGATCGACGACGAGCAGCGCGAGGCTCTGGCCGTCTTTGCCAGCACCGCGCGCGATGTCACCAGGTCCGCAGGGCCGGTGCTCAACATCTTCCGCACGCTGGTGCGCGCCCCGCAAGCGCTGAAGAGCTTCCTTGCCTGGGGCGGCTATATCCTCTCGCCCCGCAACAGCCTGTCTGAACGCGATCGCGAACTGGTGATCCTGCGCACCGGGGTGAATTGCGGCTCAGGCTATGAATTCACCCAGCATACCAGCATCGGTCTGGCGGCCGGCCTGACCGAGGCCGAGATCGAGGCGATCAAGGCTGGTCCGGGCGATCCTTCATGGAGCCCACAAGACCGGGCCATGCTGCAGGCCACCGATGACCTGACCCGCGATTTCCACGTCTCCGATGCGAGCTGGGCGGCGCTGTCCTTCCTCAGCGACAAGCAGAAGATGGACCTGGTGATGACCGTGGGCCAGTACACCCAGGTCTCGATGATGCTGAACAGCTTCGGCGTGCAGCTCGATCCCGGCCAGAAACTCGATCCGGCGCTGGATCGCCGCGCGGGCTAAACCCTCAGGCCACGGCCTTGAGCTTGGCCTTGTCGTGGCGCTTGATCCAGTCTTCCAGCACCGGGGCGATGAATTCGCGCCATTTGCTGCCATTGAAGATCCCGTAATGGCCCACTTCGGGGGCCAGCAGGTACTTCTTGCGGCTTTCCGCCAGGTTCGTCGCCAGGGTCAGCGCGGCCTTGGTCTGGCCGATGCCCGAGATATCGTCGCGCTCACCCTCGACCGCCAGCAGCGCCGTGTCGCGGATCGCGCCCAGATCGACCCGGTTGCCGCGGTGCATGAACTCGCCCTTGGCGAGTGACTGGCGCTGGAACACCTCTTCGACCGTCTGCAGGTAATAGTCGGCATCCATGTCGCAGACCGAGCGGTATTCGTCGTAAAAGGCCTTGGTCGCCTCGGCGCTTTCGCCGTCGCCCGCCACCAGGTGCTTGAACATGTGGTAGTGGCTCAGCATGTGGTTGCCCAGGTTCATGCTCATGAACCCGGCCAGTTGCAGGAAGCCCGGATAGACCCGGCGCCCCGCCCCCGGATATTGCAGCGGCACCGTGGCGATCACGGTGTTGCGGAACCATTCAATCGGGCGCTGCATGGCCAGATCGTTGACTGACGTCGGCGCTTCGCGCGTATCGACCGGGCCGCCCATCATCGTCAGGCTGAGCGGGCGGCAGGGGTGCTTCTGCGCATTCATCAGCGCCGTGGCCGCCAGCGCCGGGACCGAAGGCTGGCACACGGCCAGCATGTGCGCGCCAGGACCGATGTGCTCAAGATAGCCGATCACATGGTCGATATAGTCATCCAGATCGAACCGCCCGGCCTCCAGCGGGACCATCTTGGCATCGGCCCAGTCGGTGATGTAAACTTCGCACCGCTCGATCATGCGGGCCACTGTGCCGCGCAGCAGGGTGGCGAAGTGGCCGCTCATCGGGGCCACGATCAGCAGGCGCGGGGCCTGCTTGGGCAGGCCGGGATGGGTAAAGCGCAGCAGGTTGCCGAAGGGGCGATGCATCACGATCGCCTCGGTCACCGGGTGGGTTTTCCCGTCGACTGTCACCGTCTCGATATCGAAGGCCGGCTTGCCATAGGGCGCGGCGGCATGGGCGAAGACTTCCAGCGCCGAAGCCATGACCGGCCCCACGCCGGTATAGCCGAACGGCAGTGCCGGGTTTGACAGCAGCTCCGCGCCGACCGAAGCCATGGTGCTGGCGGCATTGAGCCACGAACGCTGCATTTCATAGGCGGTGTAAAGCAAGCGGAGTCCCCTTCCGGCCGGTGGTCCGGACCAATCGGCGGTTATCGTGCCGCCATTCGATTTATTGTGCAATGCAATAAAAACGCCACATCCATTCGCATCCGCACAAATACCCAGCCATTCAGTGCGCATTTGCCACTTACTTGGCCCGCGCCCTGTGCTAGGGCGCGGGCGATGGCATCCCGATCCGAACAGCCCGCCGCTCCCGCCGAACCCAAGCCCGCCCGTTCGCTCGGGCCGCTGCGGATGATCTGGCAGGCCGCGCTTGCCTATCCGGGCAAGCTGGCCATGGCCGGGATCGCGCTGATGATCACCGCAGGTGCCACCCTGGCAATTCCTTCGGGCTTCAAGCTGATCATCGACAAGGGCTTTGCCGCGGGCGGCAATCCCGACGATATCGGGCGCTGGTTCGAATACCTGCTGATGATTGTCTTCGTGCTGGCGATTGGCACGGCCATGCGGTTCTACTTCGTCTCGTGGCTGGGTGAACGCGTGGTGGCCGATATCCGGCTCAAGGTGCAGTCCAACCTGTTGCGGATGTCTCCGGGCTTCTTTGAAGAGAACAGCCCGAACGAGATTTCGAGCCGCATGACCTCTGACACGGCGTTGATCGAACAGGTGGTCGGCACAACCGTATCGGTCGCCCTGCGGAACCTGATCATGGGCGTGGGCGGGGTGGCCTATCTCTTTACCCTGGCCCCCAAGCTGACCCTTGGGCTGGTCATCAGCATTCCGCTGATCGTCCTGCCAATCGTCTGGTTCGGGCGCCGACTGCGCAATGTCTCGCGCACCAGCCAGGATCGCGTTGCCGATGTTGGCGCCATGATCGCCGAAGTGCTGGGGGCGATGAAGATCGTCCAGGCCTTCAATCAGGAAAGCCGCGAAGAAGCGCGCTTTGCTGCGGCGGTGGAAACCACCTTCACCACGGCCAAGCGCCGCATCCTGCTGCGTGCGGCGATGACGGCGATCATCATCATGCTGGTGTTCGGCGCGATCACCATGCTGATGTGGCAGGGTGCGATCGGCGTAGCCGAAGGCACCATCAGCGGCGGCACGATTGCCGCATTCGTGCTGACCGGCGGCCTTGTCGCAGGGGCTTTTGGCGCCCTGACCGAAGTCTATGGCGATCTGCTGCGCGGCGCTGGCGCGGCCAGCCGCCTCAACGAATTGCTGAACGAGAAGCCCACCATCGCGATGCCGGCCCGCCCGCTTGAACTGCCCGCCCCGGTGCGCGGCAAGCTGGCGTTCGAAGGGGTGACCTTCCGCTATCCGACCCGCCCGGAGGTGTCGGCGCTGGCCGATTTCTCGCTAACGGTCGAACCGGGCGAAACCGTTGCGATTGTTGGTCCGTCAGGTGCAGGCAAGTCCACCCTGTTCCAGCTGGCCGAGCGGTTCTATGATCCGCAGGCCGGGGCGGTGAAGCTGGACGGCGTGCCGCTGACCGCGGTCGATCCCGCCGCGATCCGTCGCAACATGGCGCTGGTGCCGCAGGAAGGCATCCTCTTTGCCGCCACCGCGCGCGACAACCTGCGCTATGGCAACTGGCAGGCCAGCGACGAGGCGATCTGGCAGGCAGCCGAAGCGGCCAATGCGGCCGATTTCCTGCGCGAACTCCCCGAAGGGCTGGATACCTACCTGGGCGAGCGCGGCGCGCGGCTTTCGGGCGGCCAGCGTCAGCGCATGGCGATTGCCCGCGCCCTGCTGCGCGATGCGCCGATCCTGCTGCTCGACGAGGCGACCTCGGCGCTTGATGCCGAAAGCGAACGGCTGGTCCAGCAGGCGCTCGACCGGCTGATGGCCAGCCGCACCACGCTGGTCATCGCTCACCGTCTGGCGACCGTGCGCGGCGCGGACCGGATCGTGGTGATGGATGGCGGCCGGATCGTGGAGCAGGGCAAGCACGAGGCGCTTAGCCGCGCGGGCGGGCTCTATGCGCGGCTGGCCGCATTGCAATTCGACGAAGTGCCAAGCGAAGCCGTCAAATAGCATTTGTCCCGCATTTCGCCGCAGCATCGGGACGCGTAACAGGCCAACCAGGAATTTTTGGATTCTGGGGACCTGATATGAAACTTCGCGCATCCGTTCTGCTCGCTGCGAGCACTCTTGCCTTTGGTCTGGCCGCGCCCGCGCTGGCACAGGATGCCAAGGCCGCCGCGCCCGCCGCTGCACCGGCTTCGGTCGAGCACAGCGATTCGATGAAGGACTGGGGCTTCGGCGTCCAGACCCGCTACATCGACAAGGCCACCAAACCGGGTGACGATTTCAACCAGCACGTCAACGGGCTCTGGCTCAACCAGGCCGAGATCGCGGCCGATCGTTCCTCGACCGGCGGCTTTGTCCAGCTGCGCGACCTGTCGGAAGAGCGGATGAAGACCATTCTTGAGGAAACCGCCGCCGCCACCAACCCGGAAGGCAGCGCCCGCGCCCGCGTGGCGGCCGTCTGGAAGGCCTTCATGGATACCGACGCGATCGAACGCGCGGGCCTTGCTCCGCTCAAGCCGACGCTGGACAAGATCAACAGCGCCAAGACGCTGGAAGACCTGGTCGGCCTGTTCGCCATGCCCGGCCTCGCCTCGCCGATCGGGATTGGCGTCAGCCCCGATGCCAAGAACAGCGCGATCAACGCGCTTTATGCGGGTCAGGCCCGCCTTGGCCTGCCGGATCGTGACTATTACCTGGTCGACAGCCCCAGGAACCGCGAGATCGTGGCCAAGTACAAGGCCTACCTGACCTTCATCCTGGGCGAAGCTGGCTATGCTGACCCGGCCAAGACGGCCGAGGCCGTGTTCCAGCTGGAAACCAAGATGGCCAGCGCCAACTGGGACCGCGCGCTCGGCCGTAACCGCGACCTGACCTACAACAAGATGCCAATTGCCGACTTCCTGGCCTTTGCCCCGGGCGTGCCGCTGAAGTCCGCGCTGGACAAGCAGGGCCTGGGCAATGTGACCGAAATCATCGTCGCGCAGGTGCCGCCAACCGCGGAAGAGATCGCTGCGGCCAAGCTGACCCCGGAACAGGCGGCCAAGCTCTCGGGCGGGGTACCGGCCCTGGCCAAGCTGATCGCCAGCGAGCCGATTGCCAGCTGGCAGGCCTGGCTGGCCAGCCGCTATATCACCGGCAAGGCTGCGGTCCTGCCCAAGCGGATCGACGATGCCACCTTTGCCTTCTACGGCACGACGCTGTCAGGCCAGCCGCAGCAGCGCGCGCGCTGGAAGCGGGCGATTTCGGCGGTGGAGGATTCGGTCGGCGAACTGGCCGGCCAGGTCTATGCCGAGCGGTACTTCCCCGCAGCCAACAAGGCGGCGATGGAAAAGCTGGTCGGCAACCTGCGCGTCGCCATGGCAGCCAACCTCAAGGAGCTGACCTGGATGGGTCCGGCTACCCGGACCCAGGCCCAGGCCAAGCTCGACGCGTTCCGCCCCAAGATCGGCTACCCGAACAAGTACAAGACCTACGACGGGCTGGTACTCACCGCCGACAGCGCCTTTGCCAATGCCCAGGCGGTCGATGCCTGGGAAGAGGCGGACAATATCTCGCGCCTCGGCAAGCCGGTCGACAAGGACGAGTGGTTCATGTTCCCGCAGACGGTGAACGCCTACTACAACCCCACCGGCAACGAGATCGTCTTCCCGGCCGCCATCCTGCAGCCGCCGTTCTTTGCCCTGACCAACGACGATGCGGTCAACTACGGTGCGATCGGCGGGGTGATCGGCCACGAAATGGGCCATGGCTTCGATGACCAGGGCTCCAAGTCCGACGGGTCGGGCAACCTGCGGGACTGGTGGACCCCCGAAGACAAGGCCAACTTCGAAAAGCTGACCGGCGCGCTGGTGGACCAGTACAATGCGCTCTGCCCGCTCGACGAAGGCAAGACCTGCATCAACGGCCGCCTGACCCTGGGTGAGAACATTGGTGACCTGGGTGGGCTCAGCCTGGCCTACCGCGCCTACAAGCTCTCGCTGAATGGCAAGAAGGCGCCGGTGATCGGCGGCTACACCGGGGACCAGCGCTTCTTCATGGCCTGGGCCCAGGCCTTCCGCGTCAAGATGCGCGAAGCCTCGCTGCGCCAGCAGCTGCAGACCGATCCGCACTCGCCGGGTCAGTACCGGGTGAACGGGATCGTCCGCAACTTTGACGAATGGTACAAGGCCTTCAACGTCAAGCCGAGCGACAAGCTGTACCTGCCACCGGAAAAGCGCCTGCGGATCTGGTAACCTTCAGCGCCTTCCCCCTTGATGGGGGAAGGATGCGCAGACTTGGCGGCTTGCCGCCTAGTCGCAGCTGGATGGGGGTGACGGTGCCGGCAGCAATGCGACTGGCCGAAAGCGCACCCCCATCCGACCTTTGCTAGCTCGCTACGCTCACAAGCGCCGGTATCCTTCCCCCATCGAGGGGGAAGGGTCTGCCCCGCCTTGACTTGCCATGTCAGTCCGCCATGAAGCCGGGCCATGGACACGATCATTACCGCCATCCTGCTCGGCATCGTCGAGGGCCTTACCGAATTCATCCCGGTCTCCTCGACCGGTCACCTGATTCTCGCTTCCGAGATCTTCGGCTACGATGCCCAGGTCTGGAAAGTGTTCAACGTGGTGATCCAGCTCGGCGCGATCCTCGCCGTGGTGGTGCTTTACTGGCGGACTTTCTGGGCGGTGGGCATGGGCCTGCTCAGGTTGCGGCCCGAAAGCCTGACCTTCCTGCGCAATATCCTGCTCGGTTTCCTGCCCTCGGCGGTGCTGGGCTTCGCGCTGAAAGATTACATCGACGTCCTGCTGGGCAGCCCGATGGTGGTGGCCTGGGCGCTGGTGCTGGGCGGCATCGCGATCCTGGGGATCGAAAAGGTGGCCAAGCCCGGCCCGGCCAGCGGCGTGGCGCAGCTCCCCGCCAAGCAGGCGCTGGGCGTGGGCTTTATGCAGTGCCTGGCGATGGTCCCGGGCGTCAGCCGTTCCGGCGCAACGATCATGGGCGCGCTGGCCATGGGGATCGAGCGCCGCACGGCCGCCGAATTCAGCTTCTTCCTGGCGATCCCGACGATGATGGGGGCCACCACGCTGGAACTGTGGGATGCCCGCGCAACATTGGCGGGCGGCATGGGGCCGGTCGGCTGGACCGAGATCGCGATCGGCTTCGCGGTCTCGTTCGTGGTCGCGCTGGCTGTGATCAAGGCCTTCGTCGCCTTCGTCAGCCGCTCCGGCTTTGCGCCCTTTGCCTGGTACCGGATTGCTGCCGGTATCCTGGCGATCTGGCTGCTGGCGCGGTGATCCTGTTTCAGCGCGGCTGAAACGGGCATCACCGGCCCACGCCCCCACCCGGCCTCCCATAGGGTAACCTAAATTAGGGAGGCCGGGTGGGGGCGCGGGCCGGTGATGCAACTGCCGTCAGGCAGACAAGATCAGTGCGCCGCACCCCAGCTGGAGCCGGTGCCGATTTCCACGCCGAGCGGAACTGACAGCGGCACGGCCGGTTCGGCTGCCCCGGCCATCACGGCTTCGATCACCTTGCTTGCGGCCGGCACGTCGGCTGCGGGCAGTTCGAACACCAGTTCGTCATGCACCTGCAGCAGCATCCGCACGTGGCCCAGGCCAGCGGCTTCCAGCGCGGGCATTATCCGCACCATGGCGCGCTTGATGATATCGGCGCTGGTGCCCTGGATCGGCGCGTTGATCGCGGCGCGTTCGGACCCGGCGCGTTCGTTCGGGTTGTTGGAGCTGATCCGCGGGAACCAGCACTTCCGCCCGAACAGCGTCTCCGAATAGCCATTGCTGCGCACGCTTTCGAGCGTGGTGTGGATATAGTGGCGGATGCCCGGGAAGCGTTCGAAATAGCGGTCAATCATCGCCTGGGCCTCGTCCGAGGAGACGCCCAGCCTCCCGGCCAGGCCCCAGCGCGAAATGCCATAGAGGATCGCGAAGTTGATCGTCTTGGCCCGGCCGCGGGTATCGCGGTTGACCTCGCCAAACATTTCCATCGCGGTGCGCGCGTGGATGTCCTCGCCTTGCGCAAAGGCTTCCTTCAGCGCGGGCACATCGGCCATGTGCGCGGCAAGGCGCAGTTCGATCTGGCTATAGTCGGCAGCCAGCAGGACATTGCCCGGCTCGGCCACGAAGGCATCGCGGATCTGGCGGCCCAGTTCGGTGCGGATCGGGATGTTCTGCAGGTTGGGTTCGGTTGAAGAGAGCCGCCCGGTCTGGGCGCCGACCAGGCTGTAGCTGGTGTGGACGCGCTCGGTCTGCGGGTTGATCGCGGCTTGCAGAGCCTCGGTATAGGTGCTGCGCAGCTTGGACAGCTGGCGCCATTCCAGCACCTTGTCGGCAATCGCCGCGCCTTCGCCGGAAAGCCGTTCCAGAATGCCCTGATCGGTCGAATACTGCCCCGTCTTGCCCTTCTTGCCGCCCTTGTAGCCCAGCTTGTCAAACAGGATTTCGCCCAGCTGCTTGGGGCTGCCGATGGTGAAGGGCTGGCCCGCGATCTCGTGGATCTCAGCCTCCAGCTTGGCGATTTCTTCGGCAAAGGTGGCGGAGAGCCCGGCCAGCTTATCGCGGTCAACGCGGATGCCGTGGCGCTCCATCTGGGCCACGACCGGGACCAGCGGACGGTCGACGCGTTCATAGACGCGGGTCGCGCCTTCCTCGCTCAGCCGGGGCTTGAGCAGGCGGTGCAGACGCCAGGTCACTTCGGCATCTTCGGCGGCATATTCGGTTGCCCGGTCCAGCGGGACCTCGCCGAAGGGGATGGTCTTCTTGCCGCTGCCGCAGATCTCCTTGAAGGTCAGCGTGGTGTGGCCAAGGTGGCGGGTGGACAGTTCATCCATCCCGTGGCCGCCGCCGATCCCGTCGATCTGACGACCGGCATCGAGATCGAAGCTCATCACCATCGTATCGTCGATGGGGCCCACGTTGATGCCGTGGCGGGCGAGGATGTTGAGATCGTATTTCGCGTTCTGGCCGATCTTCAGCACTGCCTCGCTTTCCAGCAACGGCTTGAGCAGCGCCAGGGCGCGGGCCTTGTCCACCTGTCGGGGGCGCTCCGCGAACATATCGCTGCCGCCGTGGCCCAGCGGGATGTAACAGGCATCGCCCGGACCCAGCGCGAGGCTGATCCCGGTCAGGTCGGCCTGCATGGCATCGAGCGCGCTGGTTTCGGTATCGAAGGCGACCACGCGGGCGGCCATGGCCCGCTCGATCCAGCTGGCCAGCGCGGCCTCATCCTGCAGGCAGACGTATTTGCTGCGATCGATCGCCGGCAATTCGGGCAGCGGCTGGCGGTTGCTGCCCGCCGCCGGCGCAGCGGCAGCGGTAACCGGCTTGGCCGGGTTGAGGTTGGTCCGCCGTTCCGGGCTGCCCCGACCATCGCCCAGCCGCTTGAGCAGCGAATGAAAGCCATGTTCATCGAGGAAGGCGGCCAGCGGATCGGGCGGGATGGTATCGAGCTTGAGATCGTCCAGCGCGACCGGCAGTGGGCAGTCCTCTTTCAGCTGCACCAGCACCCGGCTCAGCCGGGCCATTTCGGCATGCTCGATCAGATTGTCGCGCAGCTTGGACGGCTTCATTGCCGGTGCGGCGGCCAGCGCGGCTTCCAGCCCGCCGTGTTCCTGGATCAGCTTGGTTGCGGTCTTGGGACCAATCCCGCGGATGCCGGGCACGTTATCAACCGCATCGCCCATCAGCGCCAGCACATCGCCAACCAGTTCGGGCGGTACGCCGAACTTTTCTTCCACTTCGGGAATGCTGATGCGGACGTTCTTCATCGTGTCCAGCATATCGATCTGTCCCGCTCCGCAGGGGCCGACGAGCTGCATCAGGTCCTTGTCGGAGGAAACGATCGTCACGTCCCAGCCGCGTTCGGTGGCGGCGCGGGCATAGGAAGCGATCAGGTCATCGGCTTCCAGCCCCTGTTCCTCGATGCAGGGCAGGCTGAAGGCGCGCGTGGCATCACGGATCAGCGGGAACTGCGGCCTCAGGTCTTCGGGCGGGGGCGGGCGGTTGGCCTTGTACTGGTCATAGATGGCATTGCGGAAGCTCTTGCCGCTGGCATCGAGGATCACGGCCAGGTGGGTCGGGCCATCGGCCTTGTGCAGGTCGTCCGCCAGCTTCCACAACATGGTGGTATAGCCATAGACGGCGCCCACCGGCACGCCCTGCGGGTTCGTCAGCGGCGGCAGCCGGTGATAGGCGCGGAAGATATAGGCCGATCCATCGACCAGATAGAGATGCTGCTTGGGCTCCATGATGATACCCTAGCAGCGCCGGCTGCGGGGCGTAAGCGGGCGAATCAAGCCATCCCCGGCGGCTGATTCGGCCTTGCCACCAAGGGGGCAGGTGATTGGTTTGATGGTAAAAAATGCTGAAAATGCACAGGGTTTGCGGTCTCTGTGCGACTATCTCTTGCATCGTTTGGCGAAGCGCACTAATTGTGCCGCCGAAGTCTACCGATAAGGTTGGCTTTCCGTTCGGCTGCCCGGAGCAAATCCGGCGACCGCGCGTGGTCCACTCGCTGTTCTAAGGAATACTTTCATGCGCAAGATCATTCTCGCCGCTGGCGCCGCTCTCGCTCTCGCCGCTTGCTCGCAGGAAAAGGCTGACGACGCCGCTGCTGCTGCCACCGAAGCTGCTACCGAAGCTGCTACCGAAGCCGCCACCGACGCTGCTTCGGCTGCGGCCACCGACGCCGCTGCCCCGGCTTCGGACGCTGCTGCTGCTGCTGGCACCGAAGCTGCTGCTGCTGCCTCGGACGCTGCCAAGAAGATGTAATCTTCGCCGCACGGCAAAAAAGATTGGGGCGCGGAGGCTATCCTTCGCGCCCTTTTCTTTTGCCACCGGTTTAAGCGATCGATTAAATTTGTCCTTGCCATGCCGTCGCGGCCCCGGCACCTTGCCGGGATGACGGGATTGGACGAGCTGACTCAGGGGCTGTCCGCCGCGCTGGCGCGGATTGGTCTGCCTGTGCCCACCCAGCTTGAACGGCTGTCCGGCGGGGCGAACATGGAAAGCTGGCGCTTCCAGGCCGGGGCCGAGACCTGCGTTTTGCGCCGTGCGCCTTCGCTGGAAATGATGGCCGGGCGGCCGATGGATCACGCCGGCGAAGTCCAGGTGGTGCGTGCCGCCCATGCGGCCGGGGTGATGGCCCCCGAAGTGCTGGTTGCGCTGCAACCGGGCGATGGCATCGGCTCTGGCTATGTCATGCGGGCGATCTCCGGTTCGCCCGATCCCAATGCTTTCCTGGCTGAAGCCGAACCGGCGGTGGCGATCCGCGACATTGCGCGCGAACTGGTGGCCGTGCACCGCACCGATTGCACCGGTATTCCCGTGCCGGTGATGGATACGGCCGCAGCGCTGTGCGAATTGCGCAGGCGCTTCTTCGAATACGGCGGTGACCGGCCGATCCTGGCGCTGGCGCTCAAGTGGCTGGAGGCCAACCTGCCGCCGCCGGTCACGCCGCGGCTGGTCCATGGCGATTTCCGGCTGGGCAACCTGATGTTCGAGCATGGGCGGGTAACCGGTGTGCTCGATTGGGAACTGGCCCACCTGGGTGACTGGCACGAAGACCTGGCCTTTGGCTGTATGACGGTCTGGCGGTTCTCCCGGCCGGATCGGCCCGGTTATGGCCTGACCTCGATCGAGGAACTCGCCGCCGCTTATGAAGCGGCGGGCGGAGAGCGCTTTGATCCGGCCCGGTTCCGGTTCTGGACGATCTACCGCACCTTCTGGTGGGCGCTGGGCTGCTTGCAGATGGGCGGGTTCTGGCGCGCGGGGCATGATCGCTCGGTCGAGCGGGTCGTGGTGGCGCGCCGCACCGCCGAACAGGAACTGGACCTGCTCTTGCTGCTCGAAGAGCTGGCGCCGCAGGCAGAGCGTGACCGCCCCCTTCCGCCAGCCGCCGCACCGCTCCAGCCCGGGAACGGAGAGCCGAGCGGGGCCGAAATCCTGGCCGCAATCTCGGAATGGCTCGCCTCTGACGTCAAGCCGCTGGTCTCCGGTCGTGGCAAGTTTGACCTGGCGGTCGCGCGCAATGCCCTGGGCATCGTCGTGCGCGAGATCGAGCAGCGCCCGGTTGCGACCGATGCCGCGCTGACCGCCCGGATCATGGCTGGCGAAGCCGATCTCGCCACGCCGGGCCTGCTTGCCCGCCTGCGCCGCACGGCGCTCAGCAAACTTGCTGCCGATATGCCGAAGTATCCCGCCCTGGCCGTGGCCCGGGCCCAATGGGAAGGACCCTGATATGGATTTTGCGCTCCCCGCCGACCTGCTGGCCTACCTCGACGAGCTTGACGCCTTCATCGCGGCCGAGATCAAGCCGCTGGAAGAGCAGGACGACAACATCCGCTTCTTCGACCACCGCCGCGAATGGGCGCGGACCGATTTCGAAAACGAGGGCCTGCCCCGGCACGAATGGGAAA
>CAWUNP010000007.1:0-15088 GCA_963923805.1 uncultured Novosphingobium sp.
GGGCGGGGATCTTACCCCGCCAATCCCCTATGCCGAGGATACGGCCGATTTTCACGCCGCTTTCAGGGCGGCCTGCGATGCCCATGACCCCGCCTATTATCCCAAGTTCAAGGCCTGGGCCGACGATTACTTCTTCATTCCCCATCGCAATGTTCACCGCGGTGTGGGCGGGATCTTCTACGATCATCTGGAATGTGCCGATGCGGCCGGGTTTGAGGCCAACCTTGCCTTCACCCGCGATGTTGGCGAGGCTTTTCTGGCGGTGTTCCCCACTCTGGTCCGTCGCCGCATGGCCATGGTCTTCAGCGACGCCGAAAAGCGCCAGCAGCTGGAATGGCGCGGGCGCTATGCCGAATTCAACCTGGTCTATGACCGGGGCACGCTGTTCGGCCTCAAGACCGGCGGCAATATTGATGCCATCCTGATGAGCCTGCCGCCGGAAGCGACCTGGTCATGATCGGCGGCAAAAGCGCTTGCGGGTTCGGGGGCTGATCCCCCACATAGATGGCAATGCTGCGCCAGTATGAACTTGTCGAGCGGGTGCTCGCCTATGACCCGGACGCCGATGAGGCGATGCTTAACCGGGCCTATGTCTATACCGTGCAGAAGCACGGCACCCAGAAGCGTGCCAGCGGTGATCCCTATTTCAGTCACCCGGTTGAAGTCGCCGGGCTGATGACTGAGCTCAAGCTCGATCAGGAAACCATCGTCACTGCCCTGCTCCACGATACGGTGGAGGATACACTTGCCACGACCGACGAGATCGAGCGGCTGTTCGGCCCCGATGTCGCCCGGCTGGTCGATGGCGTCACCAAGCTCTCCAAGATCGAGGCGATGAGCGAGAACGAGCGCGCAGCCGAAAACCTGCGCAAGTTCCTGCTGGCGATGAGTGAGGACATTCGCGTCCTGCTGGTCAAGCTGGCGGACCGGCTCCACAACATGCGCACGCTGCACTTCATCAAGAGCGATGAAAAGCGCCGCCGCATCGCGCGCGAGACGATGGAAATCTATGCCCCCCTCGCCGAGCGGGTCGGCATGTATGAATATATGCGCGAAATGCAGCTGCTGGCCTTCGAGCAGCTTGAGCCGGAAGGCTATGCCACGATCACCGGTCGCCTCGCCCAGATCCGCGAAACCGATGGCGGACAGGTTGATGCGATTGCCCTGGCGATCAAGCAGGCGCTGGCCGAAGCGGGCCTGAAGGTCGAGGTCTCAGGGCGCGAGAAGCATCCATACTCGATCTGGAAGAAGATGGCCGAACGCCATGTCAGTTTCGAGCAGATCACTGATATCATGGCCTTCCGCGTGCTGACCGACAGCACCGAGGACTGCTATCGGGCCTTGGGCGTGCTTCACAGCAACTGGCAGATGATCCCGGGGCGGTTCAAGGATTACCTCTCGACCCCGAAATCGAACGGCTATCGTTCGCTCCACACCAGCCTGATCTATGAAAACTCGATGCGGATGGAGGTGCAGGTTCGCACCCACGAAATGCACCGCACCAACGAGTTCGGCCTCGCCGCGCACTGGGCCTACAAGCAGGGCGACCGGCCCGATGGCCAGGTTGGCTGGCTGCGTGACCTGATCGAAATCGTCGATGCCAGCCACGATGCCGAGGAACTGCTCGAGCATACGCGCATGGCGATCTACCAGGACCGGATCTTTGCCTTCACCCCCAAGGGCGCGTTGCACCAATTGCCCAAAGGATCGACCCCGGTGGACTTCGCCTATGCGGTCCATTCCGATCTTGGCAACTTCGCCGTTGGGGCCAAGATCAACGGCCGTCATATGCCGCTACGCACCCCGCTGGGTAATGGCGACGTGGTGGAAATCATCAAGAACCGCACCGCCTCGCCGCAACTGTCATGGCTCGGCTTCGTCGTCACCGGCAAGGCCCGGGCTGCCATCCGCCGCGCCGTGCGTGCCAAGGAGCGGGAGGAAGTCGCTGCGATTGGCCGCAAGCTGCTGGAAGGCATTGCAGACCGGCTGCCCAGCAAGATCGGCAAGAAGGCCGTGCGCGAAGCGGTCAAACGGCTTGGGCTGGGCACCGAGGAAGACCTGCTGGTCGCGATCGGCACGGCCAAGCTGGATGACCGACAGGTAATGGAGGCGCTGGTCCCCGGTAGCACTACCGGCATGGAAGATCCGGAAAACTGGCCCAAGCAGGAACGCGCGATCTCGATCCGCGGCCTGACCGCCGGGGTCGCGTTCCATCTGGCCGAATGTTGCCACCCGGTCCCGGGAGACCGGATCGTCGGCGTGCGCGTTCCCGGCAAGGGCGTGGAAGTCCACGCGATTGACTGCCTGACCCTGGCCAGCGGGACCGATACCGACTGGCTTGACCTATCCTGGGGTGAACGGACCACGGGCGCCGTCGCGCGTATCCGCATGGTGTTGCACAACCGGCCCGGGACCATGGCCGAGGCGGCGGGGATCTTCGCCAGCAACCGGGCCAATATTGCCGCGCTTGAAAACTCCAACCGCGATGAGCTGTTCAGCACCTATGATGCGGATCTGGAAGTGACTGACCTGGCGCACCTCACCCGGATCGTCTCGGCCTTGCGCGCCAGCGATGCCGTGGCCGAGGCGGAGCGGCTCTAGCGGTTGCGGAGGCTCAGCCGCAGCAGAGCAAACAATCAAACCTCCAGCACGACCTCGACCGCGTCACCCGCGCCGATCCCCTCGGCCTTGCGCACGCTGGTCTTGACCGGCAGCAGCCAGCCCAGTTCCTTGCTGGGAAACAGCGAGGTGTTGAACTGGCTATCACCGATCGTGGCGCTGACCTTGAGCGAACCAAACCCGCCCAGCGTCTTCTCCATCCGCCGCATCAGCGCCGTGCCGGAGAGAGCGTCACCGGCCTCGCCATCGATGGTCAGGAAATGCCACGAACCGCCGGAAGTGCCGCTCCAGCGCCAGAGCTTGCCGGTGTGGGTCAGCCGTTCGGTCATGGGTAAAGACAACTCACGCAAAGACGCAAAGACGCGAAGAGGTCCATTCTGGCCGAAGGCTCCTTCAAACCCGCAAGTCGCACTGCAGCGCGAGGTCGTGAAACGTGAAGCGGCTTCGCCGCAATCGCTTCATCTTCGCGTCTTTGCGTGCGAACCCAATTCACTTCACCCGCCGCACCGGCACCGGGATGTTGCAGATGTCCGCCCCACCCGCCGGGCGGATGAAGAAGGCATCGCGGCGATTGGCGCGGGCATCGGCATAGCGGGCGAAGCTCTGGCTTTCGGTCGAGAGGTACTCGTAAGCCGGCAGCTCGCTCACCTCATTGCCGATCCGCACGGAAACGATTGGCGTGCGCTCCTCCGGTGTCTCATAGAAACCCAGCGCGCCCGTCCCGCGCGGCAGGCTGGACAGCTGCTCGATCCCTTCGATCACCCGCCCGACCAGCGCAATGTTGCGATCGAGGTGGCGCGGCGCGTGGCCGATCACGGTGTAAAGCTCGGCCCCGGTGCCGGTATTGGGCGAAAGGTCGCGGCCGACGCCGACCATGCCGTAGCAGTGGACGGGCCAACCGATCAGTTCGATCTTGCCCGATCGCGCTTGCTCGGGTGCCACTGCAATTGGCCAACCCGCCAGAACTGCAGTTACGTTTGCATAAATGTCTTTGCCTGGCTGACCTGGCCGCCAGCGGATCGTGGACCCGTCTGGTTGAACAAGCAGATCGTCGACCTGCTCACCAGCCGGGGCGAACTTGTATCGAACCTCCTGCATTCCGATCGCTGAGACGTAATCCCCTTCCGGCATCACTGCCAAACCATCCGGCAGCCGCTTTGCCTTCGCCTTATCCTCGGCATCGGCATCGCCCCATTGGGCGACGTAATTGTCCTGCACCCGGTTCACACTAGTCCCGTCCCAGAACCGCGCCGCGGCCAGCTTGCGGATATTGCCCACCCAGCCCTGGCTGAACGGCGCGGGCATCAGCTGGATCACCACCCGGCGCGGCTTGCCCTTGGCGTCTGGGGCCAGATCCATCACCAGCAGGTCTGACGAGGCGATCGCCGCCCAGTCGGCCTTGGGCGCGCTATTGACGATCTCGCTGGGGGCGAGCGGCGATGGCTGCGCGCGGCCAGCGGCAATATTGGCCGAGGCTTGCGGCAGGGCCGGCGTGGCGGCGAGCAAGGCGGTGAGCAGGATCAGGTGTTTGCGCATGGCGCAACATTGCCAGCTACTGTCCCGATTGCAACAGGCCGTCCCGCCAATGCTTGCGCCTGTCCCCGCACCCCGCTAGGGCGCGATCTTCCAGTGCGATTGTAGTTGTCGCCTGATTCCCGTTTCCTGCCCCGCAGGAACTGATCAGGCTTATGCGGAGCGGTGGCCGAGTGGTCGAAGGCGCTCGCCTGGAAAGTGAGTATACGTCAAAAGCGTATCGAGGGTTCGAATCCCTCCCGCTCCGCCACATAACCCTATGAAAGTATTCTCTTTCTGGGGCGACCCCCAAAAATCCTGTTGTATTCAAGGGTTATGGCGGTGGGCTATTCACCTCGCCTCTGCGGCGACGGCTCAAAAGTGTTCTCCTAAGTCGCATTTTCTCCAAAGCTGTTACCTAAACGGGGTTTGGTGAAGAGCAGATAATTGCCTGCATTTCAGCCATTTCTGGGAGCCGGCTGCTTCCGGTTGGAACACGGTCCGATTATGATCTGGAGAATCTGTCATCCAATCTTTGCTCATCCCAATCGATCGGAAACGGGTCCATCAGCGTGGCCAGCGTGGTGTCCGGCCCCAGCTGCCCGTCAAGGATTGCATTAATGATGTCGGGCGCCAGCAAGGTGAGCCGCAACACACGCGTAAGGTAGGACGGCGAGATCTTCTCCTGGGCGGCAAGGTCGCCGAGGGTCGGACATGCGCCGGTATCCAGCATCCGCTTCCACCGGAAAGCGCGGGCAAGCCCCTTGATCAGCGTATTGTCGACATGCCGGTGCTTGGTCAGCGCCGCGTCGGGCAGGATCATCTCCTTACGCCCGCCACGTTTCCGAATGTGGAACGGGACATGGACGGTTACGATCTCGGTGCCTGTCATGCTGCCTGCCTCATTTCTTGTGCAAACGTGGCCATGCCGTCGAGCCGCAGCTGGACGTCAAATCCCTCGGTGCCGATATCGACCCGCTCGACCAGCATTTGCACGATGCGGGTCTGCTCGGCTGGAAACAGCTCATCCCACATGGGATCAAGCGTGGTTAGCGCCATCCGCGCCTCCTCTTCTGTAATAACTGGCAGATGGCCTCTGGCTGCCTTGGTTGATCCGGCAAGGATTTCCGGCTGACGAAATATGGCCCGCAGCTGCTCGATGACCGCACTCTCGATCTCGGCGGCTGGGACGCGGCCAACGGGGCAAACACCGGCGCCATGACGCAGCACCGACTGGCTGACATAGTAACGGTAGAGCTTGCCGCCCTTGCGGGTGTGGGTGGGCGAGAACGCCGCGCCATCCGCACCCCACAGCAGGCCTTTAAGCAATGCAGGGGTGTTACAGCGTGTGTGCGCCGCCCGCTTGCGAGGGCTTTCGGTGAGGATCGCGTGGACCTTGTCCCACGCCTCCTGCGTGATGATTGCCTTGTGCTCACCGGGATAGCTGGTGCCCTTGTGGACCGCTTCGCCCAGATAAACCCTGTTGTTCATGAGGCGGTGCAGGAACCCCTTGGTAATGATCCCACCCTGTTTGGTGGTGATCCCGCGGTTCCTGAGATCGCGCAGCATGATCGTTGCTGATCCGCACTGGGCAAACTGATCGAAGATGTAGCGGATATGGCTGGCCTCGACATCGTTGATCACCAGCTTGCGGGCCTCAACGTCATAACCCAGCGGCGGGCAGCCGCCCATCCACATGCCCTTGGCGCGCGACGCCGCAATCTTGTCGCGGATGCGCTCGCCGGTGACCTCGCGCTCGAACTGCGCAAATGACAACAGAACGTTGAGGGTCAGCCGTCCCATGCTGGTGGTCGTATTGAACGACTGGGTGACCGACACGAACGTCACCTCGTTCCGGTCGAACACCTCGACCAGCTTGGCGAAGTCCATCAGCGAGCGCGACAGGCGGTCGATCTTGTAGACCACGACCACGTCGACCAATCCGTCTTCGATATCGGAGAGCAGGCGCTTCAGCCCCGGCCGTTCCAACGTCCCGCCCGATACCCCGCCATCATCATACTGGTCGCGCACCAGTACCCAACCTTCGTTACGCTGACTGGCGATAAAGGCCTCGCAGGCTTCTCGTTGGGCGTGGAGGCTGTTGAACTCCTGCTCGAGCCCTTCTTCCGATGATTTGCGCGTATAGACCGCGCAGCGCAGCTTGCGCGTGATTGGCGTGTTCATGCCGCCCTCCTGTGATGCTTGAGACCGAAGAAGACCCAGCCGTTCCAGCGCGTGCCGGTGATGGTCCGGGCAATGGCCGACAGGGATTTGTAGGGCCGGCCCTGCCATTCGAACCCGTCACGCGTGACAGTGACGCAGTGCTCGGTGCCCTGCCATTCGCGGATCAGGCGGGTACCGATGATGGGTTTAAGGTCCGTGCGAATGCGGCGGGTGGCAATGTTGCCGCCGTCAAGTTGCTCGCCGAGATCCTGCAAGCGCCGGACTGTCTCCGGCTTCAGTCCGCCATGGGTGAGCTCCTGAATGCGATAGCCCAATCTGGTCTCGATGTAGCGCCGATTGAACAGGGGCGGCTCGGTATCGAACAGGGCGCGCCATTGTTTCTTCAGTTCCGCGCCAGACATGGTCTTCAGCGCTGCCAGGCGCGCCGGAATGGGATTGGTGGTGGTCATGCAGCTCTCCTTTGAGTTGGAGCCGCACTACCGCTCTGTTCGGGCGTGAAGTGTAGCGGAAAGTCTCCGCTTTCAGGGGACAGCTGCCCGCGATTGCGCAGGTGCAGGCGGACGATGCCCAGACCCAGAATTGCGCAGAGTTCAGAGCGACGCTCGTCAGGCGTCATCAGGCTGGGATGGAGCGCATTGGGACGCTTCATGGCCCCAAATCTGGGCATGTCGTCGTTGGCGCTGGCGATGGGAGATGTGTCGGCTTTGGTCATGGCCGCAGGATCGCCGAATCCGGCCATTCCCCGCTACGTTCGAAGGGGTTCGCCAATGGTTCACAGCCTTACCCCCAGAAGGGTTGAACGGTTCAACCCTTTGCGCTGTGGCTGCCTTGCGGGGCGTCATTGTTCTATTTATGTTCCAGTCTCTCCCGCTCATGATTCGGAAGCACAAATGCCCATCGACACACTCGACCGCACCCTCTGGTCCCTGGATCAAACCTACCGGTACATCTGCCGGATTTGCCGAGCGCGGCATGAGGTGGCAACCGGTGAAAAGGTCGTGCTCGATGTCGGCAAGATATTGTCACCGACAGCGACCGGATCATCTCGCTGGCAGAACATCAACCTCGATGCCTCACGCCAGCTTTGGCAGGCCTTGCGACAGGGCAACGTGCATGCGCAGGGACGTTACTCCGACAGCCGCAATCCGGTCTTTCCGGATCGCGATGCGCGGGAATGGATCTTTCACTCCAGCCAGCTCGTCTGGATCCCGCCGGAGCATTGGATCAGCGGGGTGCTGCACACGGACGATGGCAGCCTGCCCGAGCGGCTGGAACTGCAGGATGGCGAATATATCGACATCCAGATCCCGCGGTTCATGGTCGAGGCAATCTGGACGCTTCCGCCGCCCAAGCCGATTAAACCAACCGATTACACCACGCCCTACCTCGACCTGATCGATCGCGCGATTGCCGAGAACGGCATTGACGAATTGGACCAGTCCAAGAAGGAGGTGCTGGTCGACTGGTTCATGGACCAGGACATCGATGGCGAACCGGTGTCTGGGAACCTTGCCAAAGCGATGGCGACCATCATCCGCTTGCCATCGTCCCAGCGCGGTGGTGGCAAGCGCAGCTGGTAGGGTTGAACCCTTCAACCCTTTGAGGCTCCGAAATCGGTTCTGACCGGCGACCGCTTGGAACGTTTCGAGCGCACAAAAATGATGACTTTTGTCGTGTCCCTTTCCATTCAAGAGGACACGACACGGCATGGATAACGCCGAACAAGAGCCGCCTATCACCCCGGCTCCCGACTGCCAGAACTGGCTGGCCCTGCACGACATGGGGTTCAGCCTGATCCCACTGAAAGCGGCCGGCAAACGCCCATATATCGCCTGGCAGGCCCATCAGAAGAAACGCGCCTCGCGCAGCAAGGTCGAGGCGTGGTACAAAGCCACGCCTAATGCCAATATGGGCATCGTCACTGGCCAGGTCAGTGAACTTGTCGTCCTGGACCTGGATAGCGCCGACGCCATAGCGGAAGCAGAACGTCAAGGTTTGCCCGACACCCTGACCGTGCGCACTGGCAAAGGCCGGCACGTGTATTTTCGCCACCCAGGCCATCAGGTAACCAACCGCGCAGGCTTCCTGCCGGGAATGGATATACGCGGAGACGGGGGCTACATCGTCGCTCCAGGGAGCATCCACCCCAACGGCTCTGTCTATGCTTGGGAAAAACCTCCCGGCCAGTTCGAGATCGCCGACATGCCGGAATGGCTGATTGAGGCCTTGGATGACACTCCTCAGCAGCCCGAGCCTGCTCCACCTGCGCCCACGCAACGCGCGCCGATGAAACGGCAAGCAGATAGCGCGAGCAACAACTGGGCTACGGCAGCCCTCAATTCCGAATTGCGTGAACTGACGTCATCGCCAGAGGGGCAGCGCAACCACCGTCTCAACATCGCGGCATTGAAGCTGGGACAGATTGTCGCGGGTGGCCGACTCGATGCCCAAATGGTGGCCGAGCAGTTGGGGGCCGTTGCGCGCACCATCGGCTTGGATCCAGCGGAAATCGAGCCGACCATCGCTTCCGGCATGAAGAAGGGAATGACCCAGCCGCGCCGGTCCAGCCGGGACATCGTCAACCTGAAGGATCTGGAGAACTATACAGGCGGCGGCAAGCCATCGGAGGATGTGATCGCTTCTTGTTTCACTGCGATCAACCGCGACACGCTGAAGTTCTGCCACTCCGCCGGCAAGTGGCATCAGTGGACCGGGGTCTATTGGCAGCGCAACGAGGTGAAGCTGGCGCACCATTACGCCCGGTTGATCGCACGCAAGTTGAGCGATGGTGACCCCAAGGTTAGTAAGGCCAGTGTCGCCAATGGTGCCGAAAGCTTCGCCAGGGCACACCCGGCGCATGCTGTCACCGCCGAGTTCTGGGACAAGGATCCCTTTTTGCTGGGCACGCCGGATGGCACGGTTGATTTGCGGACCGGAACCTTGCGCCCTCCCGAACAGGCTGATGGCATCACCAAGCTGACTGGGTGTTCTCCTGCGCCCGGCGAGCCAACCCTGTGGCTGCGCTTCCTGCACGAGGCGACGGGCGGCGATGAAAGCATGATCCGCTACCTTCAGCAGGCCTGTGGTTACATGCTGACCGGTGACACGCGCGAACATGCCTTGTTCTTCGTTTATGGTCCTGGCGGCAATGGGAAGAGCGTGTTCTTGAATACCGCCTCGGCCATCCTTGGCGATTACGCCACCACGGCCGGCATGGACACGTTCACGGCTTCCAAAAGTGATCGCCATCCCACCGACCTTGCCATGCTTAAGGGGGCGCGCCTTGTCTCCGCTTCCGAAACCGAAGAAGGCCGGGCCTGGGCCGAAGCGCGGATCAAACAGCTGACAGGTGGCGACCGGATCAGTGCCCGGTTCATGCGCCAAGACTTCTTCGAGTTCACCCCGCAGTTCAAGCTACTGATCGTCGGCAACCACGCACCCGTACTGGCCAATGTCGATGACGCCGCACGGCGCCGGTTCAACATCATCCCGTTCACATTCAAACCCGAACATCCCGATCGGCAGCTCGAGCAGAAGCTGAAAGCAGAATGGCCGCAGATCCTGCAGTGGATGATCGATGGGTGTCTCGACTGGCAGGCGAACGGGCTGTCCCGGCCAGAAATCGTGCGGGCAGCAACGGAGGACTACTTCAACGAACAGGACTTCCTTGGGCAGTGGCTCTCCGAGCGTTGCCGGGTCGAACTGGGCAGTGGGGCGCTGTTTGAGACCGCATCCAAGCTGTACAATGACTGGCAGGCCTATGCGACCAGCCATGGCGAGGTCGCCGGTACATCGAAGCAGTTCGGCTCGAAGCTGGCCAAGCGGGGGCTTCGCGCCAAGCCAATGCGCGCCGAAGGTCAGGTCCAGAAGGTCTACCAGGGGATTGAGCTCAAACCCCGATCCGGCGGCCCGATCTTCTAAGTGTAACTCGTGTAACCGATGTAACCGGTAATACCGTTAATCGCCCTACGCGCGCGCGAATGGGCCTATTAAGGATTTTCGCGTTACATCGGTTACACCGGTTACAGCCCTCGACCTGCTGCCTGGCTGGCAGGATTTTCACGCCCCCCCCGGGGGGGAGGGTAAAACTATAAAGGGTTCGAGTGGGAAACCGCTTTCGATCCAAAATTCACGCACCCGCGAATTAACGACCGGGGGTCAGATTTGGATAGTCCGTCAAAGACAGTTGCGCGATGCCTGACTTTTAACTCACGACCCAGATATGTTCGCGGAGCTACTTCATCGCCGTTGCGAAAGTGCGGGTCTCGACTGGCGCTTCGCTTGCCTAATCGGTCATCGTTTGGGTTCTCATTGGAAGCGTTCCCACAATCGTTTTTTTGGTAGCGCCCGGCACTTGCCAAGTATGATCTGCCTTGCGACAACGATATGCATCCGCTTCGCGGTTACTCGAATGTGTAGATGGTTGGATTGTGAACAGGCCTACGATTGACGATGTTGCAGCGTTGGCGGGGGTGGCTCGGGCGACCGTTTCCCGGGTGCTCAATGATCAGCCCAATGTGCGCGCGGCGATGCGTGAGAAAGTCATGGCTGCTGTCGAAAAGCTGGGGTACCGGGTCAATGTGCAGGCCCGCAACCTGGCAGGCCGGCGCGGATTGCGGATCGGCCTAGTCCATGCCTCGGACTTTGACAGTGAGCCGAACTCCTACTTCTCGTCCGCGCTCGAACTGGGCGCGACGCGTGAATGCATCCGGCTTGGCGCGCATCTCATAACCCATGTGGCCAACCAGAGTGATTCCTCGGCAGCGTCCGAGATTTTGATGCGGCTGCGAGATGACCAATGCGATGGGGTGATCCTTACGCCGCCTTTCGCGGATGACCTTGGTTTGCTGCGATCGCTTGAGAAGTTGGGCATTGCCGTTGTCTGCATCGCAGGTGGACCGGCGGCTGAAGGGGTGGTGCGGACGATCGGGATCGACGAATTCAGGGCAGGGCATGACATTGGTCAGCACTTGGTCGAACTGGGGCATCGACGCTTTGGCTTCATCAAGGGGTTGGCGGGCCACGTTGCGGCTGAGGGTCGCTATGACGGGTTCCTCTCAGCGCTGGCCGAAGCCGGAATCCAGCCTGACGCTGTTGCCTGCGAACGGGGCAATTTCACTTTCCGTTCTGGGTTGGATTGCGCCCAGCTGTTGTTAGACGGTCAGTTATCGATCACTGCGATCGTCTGCGCGAACGACGATATGGCCGCCGGGGCACTGCTGGCGGCGCACAAGCGTGGGCTGCGGATCCCTGAGGATGTCGCGATTACTGGCTTCGACGACACCCCGGTGTCTGAAATTGTCTGGCCGCCGCTGACGACAATTCACCAGCCACTGCGCCGAATGGGCGCCCGCGCGGTTGGGCGCCTGATCGAGATCGTCGGGGAAGATCAAGGTATCATGCCCGGCCGCGACATCATCAGCCATTCCCTGGTGTTGCGCGATTCCAGCGTCCCCCTCGTTCACGCCAGTCAAGCCGAATGAGGCATCGCGCGGGCCTTTAAATACCTGATCAAAGCGACCTGTTCTAGCAGTCGCGTGGTGCCAACTTGACCTAGTGGGACTTTGTGTCCATAAAATGAGAGCGCTTCCAATTAGGATGCGGGCGCAGCTAATCTGACTGCGCAGAGGTGCTCGTGGAAAAATCCACGACAAACGGAGGGGGTATGATGAATTCCAAGCTGCAAATTGCGTCGTGCGAAGCGCGCCGATTGTCTACCTATCGATTCGGTGCGACCGCTGTTTCCGGATTGGCCCTGGCTGTTGCCATGCCGCAGGCTGCGAGCGCACAGGATGCGGCCGGAAATGCTGTTAACGGTGCGGAAATCGTCGTTTCAGGGCTTCGTTATTCGATTAGCAATTCGATCGAGACCAAGCGCCGTGAAACTAGCATCGTTGAAGCCGTCTCGGCCGAGGAAATCGGTAAATTGCCCGACGTTTCGATTGCGGAATCAATCGCTCGCTTGCCCGGCCTGGCCGCACAGCGCACGGGCGGCCGCGCGCAGATCATCTCGGTCCGCGGCTTTTCGCCTGACTTCAGCACGGTACTGCTCAATGGCCGCCAGCAGGCAAGCTCGGGCTACAACCGCGCAGTTGAATTCGATCAGTATCCCTCGGAATTGATGTCGTCGGTGGTGGTCTACAAGAGCCCCGATGCCGCTGTGGCCGGCATGGGTCTGTCGGGCACGGTCGATCTGCGTACGATTCGTCCGCTCGCGCATGGTAAGCGCGCCATTGCGGTTAACATTCGCGGCCAGTTCGACGAGGGCGGCAATCGCAACAAGGATTACAGCCAGTGGGGTGGCCGCGGTTCGATCAGCTACATTGATCAGAACGACGACGGTACGCTGGGTTGGGCAATTGGCTACGCGCACCTTGATGCACCAAGCCACGTTAATCGCACCAAGAACTGGTTCTGGGACAATTACGGCGGTTCAGTCTATCAGCTCTCAGGTCAGGAAGCCGTGGCGGCCAGCACCCGCGACAAGCGCGACGGTGTGATGGGCACGCTCGAATGGCAGCCGAGCGATACGGTTCATTCGACGCTCGACCTCTACTATTCGCGCTTCAAGCAGAAGTCGATGACGCGCGGCGCTTCGTGGTTCTCGGATTCGTGGGCTGACAACGGCACTTTCAGCAACGTTACCGCTGCGACCATTGAAGGCACCAAGTTCGGCACCAGCGGTCACTTCGAAAATGCCGCGCCGATCGTGCGCAACGATTATAACGCGCGCAAAGATGAACTTTTCGCGCTGGGCTGGAACGGCGAATTCAAGATGGACGATAGCACTGCGCTGCTCGCCGATCTCAGCTATTCGCGCAACACTCGCGACGAGACCTACATCGAAACTTACCAAGGTTACGGCGTTGGTCCTTACCAGACCCGGACCATGGACAAGTATGACTTCTCCGTTCCGGCCAATGGCCATCCGCAGTACACCAACTGGGGCCTCAACTATGCCGATGCCTCCAAGGTGACGCTGGGCGACCGCGCGCCGTGGGGTGGGTGGGGTCATGATGGCCTGCTCAAGTCGCCGCATATCAAGGAAGAAGTGTTTGCCGCCGATCTTGGTGCGAAGCATGAGTTTGCGGGCGGCCCGCTTAGCGCGATCGAAGTTGGCGCGAACTACACCCACCGCGCCAAAGACAAGACGGTCGACGAAATCGACCTGTTCCTGAAGAACGGACGCGCACAGGTGCCGGTGGCCTCGCAGTATCTTTACGATCCGACCTCGCTTGATTTTGCCGGTTCGCTCCGTACGCTGGCCTTCAACCTGCCGGCCGCGCTCAACACCTATTACGATCAGGTCATGTTGCAGGATGCCAACCATTACGACAAGTCGTGGGGTATCAGCGAAGACATCTTGACCCTGCGTGCCAAGGCGACGATCGATACGGGCAACCTGCATGGCAACATCGGTGTCCAGGTGATCAAGCAGTGGCAATCGTCGGCGGGGCTGCGGATCAACCAGACCGTTTCGCCGATCGCGATCAGCAACGTTAGCGTCGATGATTCCTACACCGATGTCCTGCCCAGTCTGAACATGTTCTACGACCTGGGCGGTGGGCATCGTCTGCGCTTGGCCGCAGCCAAGGTTATGGCGCGGCCGCGCATGGACGATATGCGCGCAAACATGACGCCCAGCTTCAATAGCGGCATCTGCGCGGGCAGCCCGGGCTGCACGCCGGGGCAGGAAGTTCATCCGTGGTCGGCTTCGGGTGGTAACCCGAACCTTCAGCCGTGGCGCGCCAAGGAGCTGAACGTCGCCTATGAATGGTACGGCGGCAAGGCAACCTACTTCAGCGTCAACGGCTTCTACATGTGGCTGGACAACTACATCTATACCCAGACCATCGCGGCCGATTTCTCTGCTTTCCCGCTGCCCGCTTCGGCGTCGTCGATCCCGGGCAACGTAACGGTCAGCCGGCTCGGCTCGCTCAGCGCTCCAGCCAATGGGCAAGGTGGCTGGGTGCGTGGCGTGGAAGCTTCGGGCGCGCTCGAATTCGGCAAGCTCAGCTCGGTGCTTGATGGTTTCGGCGTCAGCGGCAGCGTGTCGTACAGCGACTATGAACTGAAGCCAGCCGCCGATGCGCAGGTCGGCGTGCTGCCGGGCTTCTCGAAGTGGGTCTACAATGTGACTGGCTACTTCGAAAAGGACGGATTCCAGGCACGGGCGAGCTATCGTTACCGCTCGGAGTTCAAGGGTGAAGTCGTCGCGCTCTGGACGAACCTCGGCTATCCGATGATCTTGGCGGACAAGCAGCTCGATGCGCAGATCGGCTATACCTTCCAGGAAGGTTCGTCGCTGCAGGGGTTGGGGCTCCAGCTTCAGGTCAGCAACGTGCTCGATTCGCCCTATCGCACTAGTTACCAGGTCAATGGCGTTCAAACGCTCGAGATGTTCGAGAAGTATGGCCGCCAGTGGATGCTGGGGTTGAGCTATCAGTTCTAAGACGTGATCGGCCGGGGGCTGTGCAGCCTCCGCCGTTTTCCGGTGCCGCCCCGCCAGCCTCTTCGAGGCGGGGCGGCCACCCCTTCCCGGAGCGGCGTTGATCGCCGTCCGGCCCCTTTTTGCGCTCAGTTCGGGGAAGTTACTGTGAAGATCCGGATCGTTCTTGCCGCACTTGCCCCCATCATGGCCACAGCCTGTGCCGGTTCTGCGGTGATCGCGCCGCCCGTCAGCGCTTGGTCGCCGGCCGAACAGCAGGCGATCAGCGCCTGGCCTACCCGTCAAGCCGGCCCGCTAGATCGGGCGATTGAAGCACGCATTGCC